>CAZSWQ010000040.1:0-14256 GCA_964611025.1 uncultured Ruminiclostridium sp. | reverse complement strand
GAACGGTCAAGACCCTTCCCTACAAAAAAACCAGATACCTGCACTGTAAAAAACAAAACCCAAGCCCCGTAGGGACATGGCTTGCCTTGTCCGCATGCCGTGCCCTGTCTTCCCTGCGGAACGGTCAAGACCCTTCCCTACAAAAAACCAGATGCCTGCACCGTAAAAAACAAAACCCAACCCTGTAGGGACATGGCTTGCCTTGTCCGCATCCTGTGCTCTGTCTTCCCTGCGGAACGGTCAAGACCGTTCCCTACAAAAAACTGTTTACAAAAACAAAAACCCGCCCCACAACAGCGAAGCGACCACGCACCCCCCGAGGAAGGCAAAAAAACGGGGCATGATATCGGGGTGGGGGCTTTGTTTGTGCAGGCAGTGCTTGGCGATTGCCTCCGCCTCCTTGAGTGCCTGCTCTGGTTTGCCTTGGGCGAGGATATCCTCACGCACCAAGAAAAACGCCTGCTCAAATACATGAGGCTCAGGGGAATTGACCAAAATAACCCGACGGGCAATGCCTTTGACCATAGGGAATGACCTCCTTTTTGGGACAGGTCTTGCCCGTCCTGCTCTTAGGAGCAGTATGGACGGCTCGCCCTTTTATTATTCCAAAATTGGGCAAAAAAAGAGGCTAGGCAAAAACGCCTAACCTCTTGGTATGCTCTGCTATTAGTCGGTCACATAGGGCAAGAGAGCAATCTGGCGGGAGCGCTTGATTGCTTCGGTCAGCTGACGCTGGTGCATTGCACAGGTGCCAGTGGTGCGACGGGGCAGAATCTTGGAACGTTCAGACAGGAAACGGCGCAACTTTGCGGAATCCTTGTAGTCGATGTGCTCAACCTTGTCTACACAGAAGGTGCAAACCTTACGACGCTTACGTCCACGGGAACGGTCTCTATCCATAGCCATAATCGGAAAACCTCCTCAATAAAATACCGATGCAACATCGGTTTTCATCCACAAAAGGATGAGATTAGAACGGCAACTCGCCATCGTCGCTCAGTTCTGCGAACTGGTCAACAGCGGGGGTAAGCTGATAAGCTCCGCCAGCGTTGGTGTTGCCATAGGGATTCTGGGGGGCATAGCCAGAGGGTGCGGGGGCATAAGAACCGCCCGTGTGTCCTTGGTCGTTGTCACGACGGGAATCCCCAAAATAAACATTGTCTGCTACGACTTCGGCAATGGTGCGCTTTGCGCCTTCCTTGTCGGTGTAGTCACGAATCTGCAAGCGACCCTCGACCACCGCCATACGACCCTTGCTGAAATAACGGGAGATGAACTCTGCGGTCTGTCTCCAAGCAACAATGTTGATAAAGTCTGTTTTTTTCTCGCCAGTGTCCTTGGACTTAAAGTCTCTGTCCACTGCCAAGCGGAAAGAAGCGACGGCAGCACCACTGGGCGTATGACGCAATTCAGGGTCAGCCACCAGACGTCCTTGGAGAAAAATCTTATTCAACATAGGACATCCTCGCTTAAGCGTCCTTACAGATGATCATGGAACGCATGATGCCATCGGTAATCTTCAGGACACGGTCGAGTTCCTTAGGCAGTTCGGGATTTGCGGTGAAGCTCATCAGGACGTAGTGACCTTCGTTCAGGTCGTTGATGGGGTATGCCAGACGACGCTTGCCCCAGTCATCAACTGCGGTGACGGTACCCTGTGTTTCTGCCAATGCACGGAACTTTTCAATCAGGTTGTTGATGGCTTCCTCGCCGATTGCGGGATCCATGATATAGACAACCTCGTAGTTTGCATTCAATTTTGCCATTTTTCTGCACCTCCTTATGGACATATGGCTACCCTTGCTCAATCAAGAGTAGCAAGGATTTGCTCATACGCAAGCACGAGCCATATTAGTATATCGTATTTTTGAAAAATGTCAAGAGGAACTGCCATTTTTGTGGGAATTTCCATAGAAATTGGCATCTTGACCCAAGATTGTAGCAAGAAATCCCCAGAAATGCTCCCCCACAGGAGAAATACACAAAAAGAAGCACCCATCGGGTAGTACCGACGGGTGCTGGGGGCTCTTGTCAAATAATATAGATGGGTTCATATGACAAGAATAGGCGACACATATCAAATGCCTTTGATTTCAGGCGAGTAAGCCAAACGCCCAGAAATCGGTTACTGTCGGAACACTGACACCTGACCCCTGCACACCCGTACAACTGTCGCCCAAGAGGCACACCGGCACGCACACAAAGCACGGAAAACCAGCACAACCAAATATAAAAAAGGAGGAGATGGTTGCTGGATTCATCGCAAAAGACCAACAACCGCAGGCAACAAGATGATAGGGCATTTGAGCCGAACCAGAGAAAGCGTTTTGTGCGTAGAGACACCACTCCTCTGGCGGTGCACAGACATACCAACACATAACTGGCAAGTGATATCCATCTGTCATGACTTGTACCAAGTATACAAGGAATTTATCAGTTTGTCAAGTATGTTTTGCACAAAATATCTATTTTTCAGGCAAATTATCCAAAGAGAGCATATCGGGAACATTCCACGCATCTGCAAGGTCTGTATAGAAAGAGTATCGCTGTTTGCCCCGCCGTTTGGAATCGTAGAGGGCACGGTCTGCCTTGCTCACCAAATCGTCATAGCTCATGCGTTGCAAGGGGTAAAGGGCAATGCCCACGCTGCAGGAAACCTCGAAGGGAGAGAGGTCTGGTGTTTCCCAGTGCTCAAAGCTGTTGCAGATATCCTGTGCCAACTTTTTCAAGGCTGCGAGCGAGTCCACATGGGGCAAAAATGCCAGAAACTCATCTCCACCCAGACGACCAATGATGGCTTCTGTGGGGCAAAATTCGGTCAATTTCTGCGCCAAAAATCGCAAAAGTTCGTCACCCATGTCGTGTCCCAAGTTGTCATTGACCAATTTGAAATTATCTACGTCAATGAAGAAAATCGCCCCCATGCTCCGCTGTTTGTGGCACAGCAAGTAACCCGTGATGAGCGATTCAAATGCCTTGCGGTTATACAAACCCGTGAGGGAATCGGTGCGGGCATCTTCCAGAGCATGACGCAAGAGTTCCCGCTTGCCCTCCTCGTGCAGATAAATATCCGTAATATCGGTATACAGCCCCAAAATCATCTTCTGGGCTTTATCATAATAGAGGTATTTGATGCGTTTGCGGGTATAGCCCCGCTTGGCATCGGTCACACCGAAATAGAGCATGTGCTCTCCGTGCAGGTTCAGTGCCTCCACAATGCGCTCAGGTGCCATTTGGAATTTGGTATAGGACTGGTCTTCCTCGTCCACATAGGTCTCGCAAAAGCGGGTGACTTCGTCTGTATATACCCCTTCATTGTGGGAGGGACGGGCGACATTGTTCTGTTTATTGGTGCATATCCAATAGTAATTGCGTTGGACGTCCAGATAGAAAAATGCCTCGCAGTGCTGGTAGATGAACAGGTCAATGATAGTGGCATTCATTTTTTTCTGGTTGATGTTCTGGGCAGTCAAGAGCAGTTGTGGACGCTCTGTCTGGATTTTATCCAAACAGAGTTTGACCCAGATGTAGGATTGTGGCGGAGCTTGAAAGCGAAATTCCCCCGTGAGACGGGCTTCGGTGCTGTGATAAAACTCGGTCAATACCGTTCGGTCAAGCAAATGTGCAATCTGGGGCAGGTCTTCTGCCACAATACACCCCAGCGCCAACTCCAAAGAACGCTTGGAAAACGGCAGTGTGTTGCCCACCAAGTCGGGTTGGGTGGTCGAACGCAAGAACTGGCAGGTATCGCTCTCCAAGTCGATGAGGGCAATGTGGCTGCACAAGTGGGTCAGGACGGATAACATCGCCTGACAATAGGGGCTATCTAAGCCAGAGCAGGGAAAGGTTGCTTCGTTCACAATCAACAACACTCCTTTTTCTCAAATTTGCACGGACAGGGGCATTGGCGGGGGATAATCGTAGCTGTGAATTGCCAGTAGTATAGCACAAATGCAAATGTGATACAAATAACAATCCAGAATTTTGGCAAAAAAGAAAAAAATTGTAGAAAAGAGGTTTTTTTTTCTGGAAAAAATGAAAAAGGTACATTGCAAAAATTGTCAGATGCTGATAGAATGAGAACAATATACCATACGAAACAAAAAGGATGATGCAAAAATGATACAAGCTGGAGAAAGGGGGCTGATCTGATGTCAAAACAAAAGCAGGTGTTGGTTGTGGACGACAACATCATCAACCGTAGAATTTTGAGTAGTATCTTGCACAGTGAATATCAGATTTTGGAAGCTGCAGATGGTTTAGAAGCCTTGAATATACTACGAGAAAAACAGGACAAAATAGCACTGATTCTTTTGGATATTATGATGCCCGTCATGGATGGCTACGGCTTTCTAACCGCAAAAAAAGGGCTGGGTGACCTCGATAATATCCCCGTCATTGTCACCACACAGCAAGATGCCGACGACGATGAAATTCGCGCACTCTCCTCGGGTGCGAACGATTTTGTCACCAAACCGTACAAGCCCAAAGTCATTCGTCACCGTGTCAATAATCTCATCTCCTTGCGGGAAAAATCCCAAATGGTCAAGCAGTTGCGTGAAGACTCGCTCACTGGGGTCTTTAACAAGGACTATTTCTTCAACCACGCCCTTGAACTCATGCAGGAACAGCCAGAGAAACACTTTCACATTCTCTGTTGCGACATTGAACACTTCAAGCTCATCAATGAAGTCTTCGGCTCGGAAACAGGGGACCAGATTTTGTGTCTTCTGGCAGAGTGTTTGCAGGATTTTGCGGGTGAGGGGGGCATTTGTGGGCGTTTGCAAGCAGATGTTTTCACCTGTTGTCTGGAAGCACGAGACTATGAAGAAAGCCAATTTCAGGCAATCGTTGACCAGATGAATGCCATGTCTTTGCAGAGTAAAATCGTGGTCAAGTTCGGTATCTACACCCTAGAAGAAGCCGATTTGTCCATCAATGCCATGTGCGACCGTGCCATGCTGACCGTCAAATCCATCAAGGGAAAATACGGTTCGCTCTTTGCCCTCTACGACGACAAAATGCGCCAAGCCCTCATGCAGAACCAATTCATTGTGGACAACATGGAACAGGGCTTGACCCAGCATGAATTTGTGGTCTACTTCCAGCCCAAACACCATTTGGTATCGGGGGCTATCATGGGTGCAGAAGCCTTGGTGCGTTGGAAACATCCCGACCGTGGACTGATTCCCCCCAATCATTTCATTCCCGTTTTCGAGACCAACGGCTTCATTTCCAAATTGGATGCCTACGTCTGGGAGACCACCTGCCAGCATATCCGTCTCTGGATGGACAGTGGTTTGCCTGTTGTGCCCGTGTCGGTGAACGTCTCCCGTGCCGACCTGTACAATGATGGCTTGCCCAGCTTGCTCCAGAGCTTCCTCGACCGCTACGAGCTTCCTCCTGATTACCTCCATTTGGAAATCACCGAGTCCGCTTACACGCAGGATTCCAAGCAAATTGTCTCCATGGTCTCTCAGCTGAAAGACTTGGGCTTCATGGTCGAAATGGACGATTTCGGTACGGGCTACTCCTCTCTCAATACCCTGAGTGAACTGCCCTTTGATATTCTCAAGTTGGACATGCGTTTTCTGGACGGCAACCAAGACAGCCAGAAATCCGATAATATTTTACGCTATGTCATGTCCCTCGCCTCCTGTATGAATGTAAAGGTGGTTGCTGAAGGTGTGGAAACCCAAGCACAGCTGGAAAAGCTCCGTGCCATGGGCTGCGATTATGCACAGGGCTATTTCTTTGCCAGACCCATGCCCAACGACGAATTTTGCGCCTATCTCCAGTCCGCCAACGAACAGTGAAACAGACAGCAAAAAGCCTGACCCCAGAGGGGTCAGGCTTTTTCTTTTGCACTTTGCCAATCGGCGGGGTAGACAAAATACAAAAATTTGGCACGGTCTTCGGCACAAAAACGGATGGCAGAGCCTTTGGGGATGCACAAAAGCTCCCCTGCACGGGCAGTCACCCGTGTACCGTTCATCTCAATGGAGAGTGTCCCCTCCAAAATATAGTCGATTTCATCATAGGAGAGCGTCCAAGGAAAACAACTGCCTTCCATTTGCATCAGACCTGCCCCCAAACGGGGTGATTCCTCCAGAGAAAAGAGGTCATGTGTCCAGACCCTGTCTGCATGATTGCCTGTGTCCAAGCGGTCGGCATCCGTGAAAGCATACTGGGTGAAATTCACTTGCTTCACGGGGCAGGCAGAGGAAGATGTGTCCCCCAATTTTTCCAAAAGCACACGTCGTATCATGCCTTCCAAGGCGGTTTTGTCCAGATTTGAGAACATGGCTTAGGTTTCCTTTCTGGTGAAGAACATCGCCACGGCAACCGCCGTGACCCCACCGGTCAATTTCGCAACAATCATGGGGAAAATCATGCTGTCGTCAAAGCCAGCTGTGAAGCCCAAGTGGTCGCCGAAGACAAAAGCAGCGGAGACAGCAAAGGCGACATTCAAAACCTTGCCCCGTTTGTCCATGTCCTTCATCATACCGAACATGGGGATATTATTGGCGAGGGTCGCCACCAGACCCGCCGCCGCCATGTCATTCATGCCCAAGAGTTTGCCCAGACGGGTGAGGGGTTTTTGAAAGACTTTTGTAATGACAAAGACCAAGGGGAATGCCCCCGCCAGCACAATGGCAATCGCCCCCACGGTGGCATAGCCGTCCCCGATGGGATTCATGCCTGAGATGAGGCGATAGCCCGTGAGGGTTTCCACAATCGCCGCCACCAGCCCTATCGTAATCACAATGACAACAATTTTCCCAAACACCTGAAAGCCCTTGACCATGCCGTTGGGAAAAAAATACAACCCCAAGGCAATCAAGAGGGCAAAAAGTACAATGGGAATGAGGTTTTTCAGTACCATGAGCACGGGGAAACCCGCCACCAGCCCCCCAACAAATGCCCCCAAGGGGATGGTAATCAGCCCCGCCAAGACACCTTTTGCCAAAAAGGGCTGGTCGTCTTTTTGGATGATGCCCAGCCCGACGGGGATGGTGAAGACAACGGTTGCACCCAACATCGCCCCGATGATTAAGCCCCCGAATTGACCCGCTTCGGTCGTGAGGGCGAGTTCTTGGGCGAGGGGTGCACCGCCCATGTCATTTGCCAAAATCGTCCCTGCGAACATGGCGGGGTCAGCCCCCAGCATGCGGTACAAGGGCACAACCACGGGACGCAAGACGTCGGCGAGCACAGGGGCAAGGCAGATAATCCCAATCATTGCCAGTGCCAGAGAGCCCATCGCCTCTATGCCCTCCTCGAATTTTTCGCCCAAGCCGAAACGGTTGCCGATGATGCGGTCTATCCCGCCCAGTACCATGAAAATGACCATGATATAGACGATGATTTCATTGATAGACAAGATGACCTCCTATCTGTCGCTTTCCAAAGAAAACGCCTGTTGTAATGTCCCCTCGTTTTTGTGGTCGATGATGCCCACAATGGCGGCATCTAGGGGCAGATGTGCGCCCAGAGCAAGACGCGCCCCCGCCCCTGTCACCACAACCACGAGGTCGCCCTCCCCTGCACCGACGCAGTCGGCACAGATGAGGGCTTGGGTCTGTTTGCCCAATTGCTCCACCAAGAGCAGGGCAAGCCCTGTCAAACTGGGTTCTTTTTTGCTCGCCCAGACATTACCAACAACCTTTCCCAATAACAAAACGCATACGCTCCCTTCTCTCAGTATGGCAAATATCTTCTTTTTTTCTAGTATCTCTTTTCCCGTAAAATGCCAATGCCCATTTCCCGCAACTGTCGCTCCAGCCCCACAAAGGTTTTGTATATCCCCAAGGGGGCGGTTTTTTTGTATTGTTTGTATGCCAAAGCGGTATCCAACACAAAGACCCGCTCGCCCCGCAAGAGGGCATGGAGCACGGTCGATTCTTCCTCCGTGAAGGCAATGCCCAAGGTCAAAAGCCCCATTTGCTCCACAGGCAAATCCAAAATGATGAGGCACTCCCCCCGCTGTTCCAAGGTCACAGGAGCATCAGCCCCCGCACCCCAGCTGTATAGCCACAGGCATTCGCCTCATCGTAATCCAAATGTGCCACCGTGGCGCTGCTTTCGGAAATACGCAGGGGGATGGCTTCAAAAGTCAAGGGACGAGTGCCAAAGACCCGCAAGCGTACCTGCTGTCCATCGGTCACTCCAAAACGTCTGGCATCCTGCGGGGTCATGTGGATGTGTCGCTGGGCGACAATGACCCCTTGGGCAAGACGTATTTCACGGTTGCCGTGGCGAAGCAACAGCCCTGTGCTGTCCTGCAGGTCGCCTGAGAGCCGAACAGGGGGACGCAGACCCAAACTGAGGGCATCGGTCAAGGACAATTCCACCTGTGTTTGCGGACGGGTCGGGGCTAAAATGCCCACGTTTTCCAATGTCCCCTTGGGTGTGACCAGCGTCAGCCGTTCTTGGCAAGCGTATTGCTCAGGTTGCGAAAGGTATTTTTTCGGTGTCAGTTCATAGCCCATGCCAAAGAGACTGTCCACATCCGCACGGCTGAGGTGGACATGCCGTCCCGAGGCTTCCACGGGGATGGTCAGTGCCTGATAAATGCAATCGCAGAGGCGGTCTAAGCTTTCTGTGCTGTGCAAGCAATCACCTGCTTTCGTTTTTCCTGTATCATGCAAATCCAGAGGAAGGAGGAGAGGCGATTCAGTGCCAAGATGATGTCTGCACGACTGACCGCCCCGTATTCGTCCCGAAAGGCACGGTAGGCACTAAGCTCCGTTTGACGTACCAGTGTACGCAGGCGGTTCAGCGACAAAATCACCTCCCCGTCTTGGTAGCTGACCATAAAATGCCCCTGTCCAAAATACTGCTCCGGATGGTGGGATTTCTCCCGCAAGTCCTCGGGCGTGTAGCCACAGAGCGTCCATGTGCCCACCGCCTCGTCCAAAACATCAAAGCGGATGAAACGGCGGACAAAGTCCAAGAGCACCCCCAAATCCTCGACCAGTTTTCCCGCACCCGCTCGGTCTGCCACCACTTGACAGAGACAGATTTCCCCCTCCAGTGCATCAATGTACCCCCGAAAGGCAATGCGGGGGTGGTCTTTGAAGACCAGAACATTGCCTTTCAGATGGGTCATGTGCTCGGGCTTTTCCTGTAAGCTCGCCCCAAATAAGGTGCGATAGCGGGCGGGGGTCTCTGCCTGCGTGGGGGTGTCCGTGAGGACTTCCACCCTGTGTTGCAGGAGAAAACTCCGTGCTGAAGGTGTCAGGCGGGCATCTTTTGCCAAGCAAATGGGGCTTTTTGTGCCGTTTTGGGACAATTGCTTGATTTGTTCTTCTGTGATGAGTGCCATAGGGGATTATGCCTTGTCGTATTCGCCGTTTTTGTGGGGCAGAACGCTGTCCACTTCGGCATGGGGGCGGGGAATGACATGGACGGAAATCAGCTCACCGACCTTTTCGGCGGCAGCTGCGCCCGCATCGGTGGCGGCTTTGACCGCCCCGACGTCACCCCGTACCATGACAGTCACCAGACCGCCCCCGACCTGTTCCTTGCCGACCAGTTGTACATTGGCGGCTTTGACCATGGCATCGGCTGCCTCGATTGCCCCGACCAGTCCTCGGGTTTCCACCATACCCAGTGCGTTTGTATTTGCCATGTTTTGTGTCCTCCTTGTTGTTTGGCTGCTTGTTTTGTTTACAGGGGAAAATGCCTCTGTGCTTGTGGGTGTTTCTTGGCTTTTGGGGGGTTCTTTTTTGCCCTCCTTGCGTTTTTTGGCACTGTCTTCCAGCTCCAAGACTGCCGTTACGCTCTCGTCAGGATTGCCCAAAATGCTTCCACTCATACGGACAACCTCTGCATGATGCGTTGTACCAAGGCATCGAGAAGCGAAGCGTCCACCTCAGCACAGGGCTGAGCGGGCTGGGGCAAGGGGGTTTTTGTTTGGCTGTGTCCGCCCTGACGCAAGTCGTCCAGCTCCCGTACACCCCAAGCAACCCGCTTGATGTTGATGAGGTCGAGTGGCCCAATGTTGTTGGAGGAAGACGAACCGCCCACCGCCCCACAGCCCAGAGTCAAGGCGGGGAACAGACAGCTGGTCGCTCCTATGCCCCCCAAGGCAGAGCCTGTATTGACCAGCACACGGCTGGCGGGGACTTTTTCCGCAAAATGACGCACCAGACTCTCGTCCTCGGCATGCATGGAAAAGGTGTGTCCTGCACCCTCCCAGTGCAAAATTTCAATGCAGCGGTTCAAAACCGATGCCTCGTCTTCTTCCACATAATAGGCGAGAATCAAACCCAGTTTTTCGCTGGAATAGGGATGCCCCTTGCCCACACCCGTTTCACGGGCGACCAGCACACGGGCAGTCGAGGGCACATCCGTCAAGCCCGCCAGACGACAGAGCACTGCTACACTTCTGCCCACAATGGCGGGGTTCATCGTGCCATTTGCCCGCAAAATGAAGGAGGACAGTCGTTTTTGTTCGGCATCACTGAGCAAATATGCCCCCTGTTTTTTCAATTCTGCTGTGACCTTTTGTTCCATTTGGCGGGTGACAATCACGGATTGTTCACTGGCACAAATCGTCCCGTTGTCAAAGGTCTTGGAATCCAAAATGTGTTTGACCGCCTGTGCAAGGTCTGCGCTGTGGTGAATATAGGCAGGGCCATTGCCCGCCCCGACACCAATGGCAGGTGTGCCCGAGGAATAGGCGGCCTTGACCATGGCAGAGCCACCCGTTGCCAAAATCAGGCGGGTGTGATGGTGGCGCATGAGTTCCTGCGTGGCTTCCATGGTGGGGCGGGTGATGCAGGCAATCGACCCGTGGGGTGCTCCTGCGTTTTCTGCCGCCGTCTGCATGAGACGCACCGTCTCTAAAATACATTGCAGGGCGGAGGGGTGAGGGGAGAAAATGATGGGATTGCCCGCTTTGAGACAAATCATGCTTTTGTAAATGACGGTGGAGGTGGGGTTGGTCGAGGGCACAAGCCCCGCCACCACACCCACGGGCACACCAATATCAATGGTACGACGTTTGGGGTTTTCCGCCAAAATGCCACGGGTTTTTTCGTCTCGAATCGCTTCGTATAAGGTGGTGGAGGCGAAACGGTTTTTCAGTTCCTTGTCACGGGCAATGCCGAAGCCCGTTTCTTTCACTGCCATCTCACCCAAGCGGGCGGCGGCTTCAGTGGCAACAGTTGCCATGGCGAGTGTGATGTTGTCCAACTGGCTTTGGCTCATCTGGGCAAGGATTTTCTGGGCTTCCCAAGCTTCTTTCAGGAGATTGCGGACTTCCTGCACAGAACACAAATCGGTATCAAAGGGCAAGAGGGGTCACGTCCTTTCGGTGTGGTATCAGACCTCACGGGGCTGTTGGGCGAGGGCTTCGATGGTTTGGGCAAAGGCATCACAGGCGGCCGTGCAGGCACTTTGTGTCCCCGTGAGCAGACCGCCCCCGAAGTTGGTTTCGCTGGGGGGTTCAAAGAGCACCATCAGCTCCACATCGGCGGCCTTCATGGCTTCGTCCAGCCCGACCATCGCTTCGAGCGGGGGGGCGATGAGATAGGCGAGGGCTTCGCCCTCGGCAACACCCGCCGTTTTGGATAAATAGGTGCCCGTGCGGGAGACGGTGTGGGCAAAATACACAATGGAATTGTCTGCATTGGCGGAGAGAAAGCCCACACCACTTTCCAAAAATGCCACCGCTGCCCGCAAACCGCTCTGGGCTTCGGAGGGGTTGGGCGCAGCGAGTATGCCAATGACTTCGCCCGCCGTGGCGGTGCTGGCATTGCCCGCCCCAGCGTACATGCTCCGTCCATAGACCACTTCCACCAGAGATGCCTTGGTCGCCTCGTCCAAGGCACAGTAGGTGGCATCGTCGCAGTCGGTGGTCAGAATTGCAATGGAGCGGTAATCTTTGGGGAGGGCGAGTTTTTCCGCCAAGGTATCCGAGACGTTGGCAATGGTGTGGCTGGCTAAAATCTCGATGGGCAAGCGTTCACCTCTCATGCCCCCTGCCCCCTCTCCATCTGTGCCAGTGCAACCCCGCTCGCCTTTTTCTGGAGCATGGTTTGGATGAGTTCGGCAATGTGTGCGCCCGCTTCGACGGCGGTTGTGCCCTGTCGGTGGATGTTGGAAATGACCGTGCGCTGGGATTCAGGCACACCGAGCTTTGCCCCATAGGTGATATAGGCGGACATGGATTCCGCAGTGACCAGCCCAGGGCGTTCCCCGACCAAGAGACAGACCACTTCTGCGCCCGTGAGTTCGCCAATGTGGTCACTCGCCCCGACACGGCAATATTTCACAAAGAGCGTAGGGGGTGCTTGTATGCCCAGCCCCTGCAAACCACCCCGTATGGCATCGAGACAGGGCAGGGCATTGGTCTCTATCGCCGCCGAGGACAGCCCATCCCCGATGACCAGTGCGACACGGGGACGCTCGCCTAGGGTTTTACGGATGAGGGTCTGCATGCTCTCGTCAAAGCGTCTGCCCTTGTCTGGGCGGGTCAAATAATCGTCTTTGTCCTCGCAAAGCGTCTGGGTAAAGACCAGTTTGTGCGCTTGGATGAAGTCCTCTGAGACGAGGGAGAAGACGGCATCTTGTGCGGCGGCATGGTCGGCACGCATGCGGAGCATACTTTCTGTTTTGTAGCGACAGCCACTTCGTCCCATGCCCAAACGGGCGGGGGTTTTGGATTTCAAATCCAAAAATGCCTCTTTTTTGTGGGGATTTTGGAGAAAATATTGGCTGCGCAAATCCACTAGGCTGATGTCGGGCAGACATTCGCCCGAGGGTGGGGTCGTTTCTGTGTTTGGTTTTTGTGCGGTATGGTTTTGTTGGGTCTGGGCTGTGTGCTCTGGGCTATCGCCCAATTCCTGAAGCAACTGCTCCACCAACTGTCTCAACTCTGTTTCGTTCATCTGCTTGCCTCCTCTGTGCGGGCGGGTGGTATATGCCCATACAAATTGTCCATGTTATGCCAAGAGCAAAGAGCCATCTCCTGCACGGGCGGTGAGATGACCGTTTTCCACAAAGCCCATTTTTTCCAACCAGCTTTGGAAGGCGGGGATGGCGGTCAAACCAAACATTTCACGCAGGGCGGCGGTTTCGTGGTAGCCCGTGGTCTGATAATTCAGCATGACGTCATCTCCGTGTGGGATGCCCATGAAGTAATTACAGCCCGCCGTGGTGAGCAGTACCGCCAAATCCTCAATGTCGCTCTGGTCGGTCTTCATGTGGTTGGTGTAGCAGGCATCACAGCCCATGGGCAGACCCGAGAGCTTGCCCATGAAATGGTCTTCCAAGCCCGCACGAATGACTTGTTTTGCATCGTAGAGATATTCAGGTCCAATGAAGCCCACCACGGTATTGACCAAAAATGGCTCGTAGTGTTTGGCAAAGCCGTAACAACGGGCTTCCATCGTGACCTGATCCCAATCATAATGTGCTTCGGAGGACAATTCCGACCCCTGCCCCGTTTCAAAATAGAGAACGTTTCTGCCGTCTGCCGTGCCGTAGTGCAGGGCGAGGTCACGGGCTTCTGCGAGGGTTTCGGCGGAAAAGCCAAAGGCCTCATTGCCCTTTTGACTGCCTGCAATGGATTGGAAAATCAAATCGGAGGGTGCGCCTTGGCGGATACAAGCCATTTGGGTGGTGACGTGGGCGAGGACGCAGGTCTGGGTGGGGATTTCCCATTTTGTTTTGATGTCCTCGAAACGACCCAAAACCCGCTTGACGCTCTCGACGGAATCATCCACGGGATTCAAGCCCAAAACCGCATCCCCAATGCCAAAACTCAAGCCCTCCAAGAGAGATGCCATGATGCCGTCTGGGTCGTCGGTGGGGTGGTTGGGTTGCAGACGGGCGGAGAGCGTGCCAGATAAGCCAATGGTAGTATTACAGTGGGCAGTGACGCGCATTTTTCGGGCGGCGTAAATCAAATCCAAATTGCTCATGAGCTTGGCAACGGCAGCAACCATTTCGGAGGTCAAGCCACGGGAGGCACGGGCGAGGTCTGCACCTGTGGTCTGTTCGTCCAAAATCCATTCCCGCAATTCGGATACTGACCATGTTTTCATCTGGTTGTAGACGGTTTCATTGATGCCGTCTTGGATGATGCGAGTGACCTCGTCGGTCTCGTAGGGGACGGCGGGGTTGTTGCGTAAGTCCTGCAAGCTGATGTGCGAGAGGACGACTTTGGCGGCGATGCGTTCTTCGGCATTTTCTGCCACCAGACCCGCCAGACGGTCGCCTGATTTTTCCTCGTTGGCTTTTGCC
>CAZSWQ010000039.1:735-14364 GCA_964611025.1 uncultured Ruminiclostridium sp. | reverse complement strand
CAAAAAAATGGACTTTTCCCGTAAGATTTGCTATACTATTTGCAAGAACAAGCCCAGCGTCTCTTGGCAAATCAAAAAGGAGGTTCTTTTATGAATTGGAAAAAAACGACACAGGGACAAGGTGCGTATCTGCTCCCGCTGTGCGTCCTCGCCCTGCTCGGTCTCTTGCTCCTGCGTGTCAGCACCCTAGAGAACAAATTGGAGGATTTGGAACGGACAAGCCGTAAAGCGGGTGAGAATATGTCCCAAGAAATCAACCGCATCCCCAACCAGATTGCCTATGCACTGGAACAGCAGGCGAGCATCTTTGCCAAGGTGCAAACCGACATCGGGACATTTGACGCAGAAACGCTCACCGTGCCCGTCACGGTCTCCATCACACCCAAGAGTTTAGGCGACGATACCCAAGTCGCATTGAACCACGAGGGCACAACTTACCCCCTCATCCGTCAGGGGGCAGCATTCCAAGCCACCTTCAACTTGCCGTTCTGGGGCAGTTTCTCGCCCTCGGTCTCCATCACCACGGCGGGTATCACCCAGACAGAAGTGGCAGATGAATTGGACATTTATGCCCTGCAAGACTTGGTCTTCCCTCTGGTGGATATCAATTTCTGGACATACGGCGAAACAGAAGATGAGAACACGGGGACGTTCTCCTTTGAGGGGGATTTACAGCTGGAGAACTACGGCAAGCAGACCGATATTTTTTACCGCAAGGCTCGTCTGGAAGTCGAAGTGGCGGGCGAGGTCGTCCACAGCGAAGACATTTCCCAGGAATTTCTGAACGCCCACAATTTTGACCAAGCCCAAACGCAAGAAGACTGGGACAAAGAACAAGAGGCAACGCCCATCGAACTCGAAAATTACGCCTTCCAAGCGGAGTTCCCCTTGCCCAAGGATGCCCTCTCTACGCTCTACCTCTATTTAGAGGACAGCCTCGGGCTGACCCACCGCTACATACTCTATTTGCACAAGGGAGGCAGCAATTCCCAGCCAGACCTCTCCTCCCCCCAAGACACCCATGCCATTTATTCCCCTCAGGGCGAACTGCTCTGGTCAAACATGGATATCAGCATCGACTGAACAAAAAGACAGGGACAGCCAAAAGCGTCCCTGTCTTTTTCTATCGTGACATAGATGTGTTTAAGATGGTATCACAGGTGTGGATGTGAGGGGAAAATTGGAGAGGTAACAGATAAGTTCCGATTCAGGCAGGGGCTTGGAATAGAAATAGCCTTGGTGGATGGTGATGCCGATGTCTTCGAGCACATCAATTTGCTCCTGCGTCTCGACACCCTCGCAGATGGTTTTCAGCTCCAGACTCTGCATGGTCTTGGAGATGCTCCGCAAGAGGTTCATGCGTTTTGTGTTGTCCATCGCCGACCAGAGCAGGGACTTGTCCAATTTGACATTGGTAAAAGGCAATTCGGAAATGTACTGGAAATTGGCATAACCCGTGCCGAAGTCGTCCAAAGAAAAACGGAAGCCCAAGGTCTCGAATTGTTCCATCATGCGTCTGACCATGGAAAAAGAGGTCGTGGAGGCGGTCTCTGTGATTTCCAAGCAGATTTTATGGGGGTCTATGCCGAACTCACGGACGATACGCAAGAGGTCTCTGGCGATGTTCTCTTTCATGCACTGTGCCATAGAGAGGTTCACCGATACATAATCCACCGTTTCCAATGCCTCGCTGTTGTCACGGATGAAGCGACAGACCTTGCGGAAAATCTGCTCACCCAGTTTCAAAATAGAGCCGTTGTTCTCGGCGGTCTGGATGAAGACATCAGGCGAAATCACACCCAAGGTCTCATCGGTCAAACGTGCCAAGGATTCCAAGGTCAAAACCCGATTCTTGCCGTTGTGAATGGGCTGATAGACCATCTGGATGCTGTTGTTTTTGATGGCACGCTCCACCGCTTTTTCAATTTCCCGCTTCTGCTCACAGGCGAGAAAAAAGCTGGCATCGGCGAGAAACCAATCATGGCTTTTGTTGTTGCGGAAAAAGGCCAAAACATTGTCCATGGCGATGAAAATATCTTCCGCACTCTCGCACTCCGTATAGCGAATGGCGGCAAGATGGCAAGAGAGCTTGATGCGTGACTCACCCACTTCCCAAACGGTGGGAAATTCATCGAACATAGATTCCAAATACATCCGATTTATTTGAATGTCCTGTAAGATAACCCCAAACACATCGCCATAGGAACGGAAGATGTGCCCATAGGGAAAACGAACAGCCAGCTTTTCGGAGACACGTTTCAGCACCATATCGCCCACTTGTATGCCAAACTCCAAATTGACCAACTTAAACTCCCGCAGGGAGAAAAAGATGAGACAAAAGGGCTTGCGTTCTTGGTAGTACGCATCTAAGATGATGGATGCAGCATTGCGGTTGAAGGCCCCCGTCAGTCCGTCGATGTGGTCGCTGGGCAATTCCAAGGAGCAATAGAGCATGATGACCGCCAGTGCATGGGCGGAGGTATTCAGGAGCACAGCGGGATACAAATACTGCACCAGCAAGGCACAGGTGGCAATGAGCACAAAAATATAGATGACCACACAATGTTTGCGCACTAGGCTTTTGTGGGAAAGCAGGACAAAAACACAGGCGAGCACAAAATAAAAGAGGTATGCCCAGTACATCAGCCCATAAGACATACCTCTGTGAAAAATACCTGTGGCATCCACAGAAAATGCCCCATAGGGATTGCCAAAAGCAGAGGAGAGGATATTGAGGATATTCAGGACATAGGGCAGGGTCAATAGGGTGTGTACATACCAGCGAAAGCGTTTGAAGTAGCCCGTGATGATGGCGGTATAGCGACAGAAAATATAGGGGGTGGTTTGGACGGCAAGCAGGAGACAGATATTTGTCCCAATAATCCAATGCGGTGCGACGGTATCGGCATGTGTCTCCAGCACAATCGCCAGCGTATCCATCAGCGTAGCAAAGAGTGCAGTCATGAGCATCAAACGGTAGACACGACTGCGCAAAATCGGCAAGTGTTTCTGTTGGAGGTAAAAACCTGCAATAATCATGAGAAACAAACTCGATGAGATGCTAAAGTATACAAGGTAAGGATAATCCATCCATACACTCCTTTCGGTCTGCTGGTCTTTGTGTGGTGGTCGGTGTTGGTATGCCGAACAAAAACAAAAAATTTGCAAGATTTTATGGCAGTTTCTTGCAAAAAAGCATCCATTTTCTTCTCTTTATTATACACGAGCTTTGCAGGCTGTCAATCCATAGATTTCCCCTATTTCCCCCAGTTTTCCACATAAAAACTGTGAAAACATTTCATTGTTCAAGATGCACTCTTTTGTGACAAATTGTATGCTGTCTGCACACTGCACCTACTGGCAGGGACACAGAGAGGTGTTTTTCCACCCAGAGGTGGGACAGAGCTGTCTTTTTGTCGCATTTGCACAGCTTGCCCTTTTGTTTTGCCGAAGCTCTGGGCGAACTGCCGAAAAGTAAGAAAGGCGGGTTTCTCTATTGCTTTATCTCGCTAATGTGATATAATGCACTCAGGTTAACACAATGAATGAGGAGGAACTTGTTATCATGAAAAAATTGCTCTCTTTGCTCCTAGCACTGCTGATGGTCTGTGTCCTTTGTGCCTGCGGTGGCACACCTGCACCCGCTGAAGGCGAAGACAAAGACAAACCCGCCGAGGGCGAAACCGCCAGCGACCTCTCCTACTTAAAGGAAAAGGGCGATATGATTATCGGCATCACCCTGTACGAACCCATGAACTACGAAGACGCTTCTGGCGAACTGACGGGCTTTGACACCGAACTCGCCAAGCTGGTCTCCCAAAAGCTGGGCGTAGAAGCCAAGTTTCAGGTCATCAACTGGGACACCAAGGAAGTCGAATTGAACGCTAAGACCATCGACTGCATTTGGAACGGTCTGACCATCAACGACGAACGCAAGGCAAGCATGGAAATGACCAGCCCCTACGTCAAGAACGCACAGGTTGTTCTGGTCAAGGAAGGCACGGAATACACCGACACCGCCTCTCTGTCTGACAAGACTCTGGTCGCCGAACAGGGCAGTGCAGGCGAAAAAACCATTGCAGAAGATGCCAACCTCTCCAAGGCAACTTTCATTCCCAAGTCCACCCAGAGCGACTGCCTTCTGGAAGTCAAGTCCGCCACCGCTGATGCGGCTGTGCTCGACCTGACCCTCGCCAACACCATGACGGGCGAAGGCACGAACTACACCGATTTGAAGATTGTTGACCGCCTCGGTGAAGAATTTTACGGCATTGCCTTCCGCAAAGGCTCTGACGTCGCCGCCGAAGTCAACACCATCATGGAAGCACTCAAGGCTGACGGCTCTTTGCAGACCTTGGCTGAAAAGTACGGTCTGGATTTGGCATAAACAAACAATCTCACACAATGCCACCAACTGGGGCAGAGGGAAACCTCTGCCCCACGATTTGCTTAAAAGGATACCTGATATATGAACGATATTTCCGTCATACTGACCCAACTTTCCACACACTTTCTGGTCAATACCAGATTGTTTTTCATCACCCTCTTGTGTGCCCTGCCCTTTGGTCTGCTCATTGCCTTCGGGTCAATGAGCCGTTTTGCCCCCCTGAAATACTTGGTCAAAACGCTGGTTTGGATGATTCGTGGCACACCCCTTATGCTCCAACTCATCATTATTTTTTATGGCCCTGGTCTCATGGAGCTGGCATTTGGCTGGCCGAGCGGGATGGAAGGACGTTTTGTCGCCGCCACCGTCGCCTTTGTCATCAACTATGCCTGTTATTTTTCGGAAATTTTCCGTGGGGGCATTGAGAGCCTCCCCAAAGGTCAATATGAAGCGGGACAGGTGCTGGGCATGACCAAGCCCCAGATTTTTTTCAAAGTCACCCTCTTGCAGTTGGTCAAGCGGATTTTGCCCCCCTCTGGCAACGAAATCATTACCCTAGTCAAAGATACCGCCCTCGCCAATTTTATCTCGGTCAAAGAAATTTTGATGGTCGCCCGTGAATACACCAGTGCAGGGCTGATTTGGCCTCTGTTCGCCATCGGGCTGTATTTTCTGGTCTTCGTCGGTGTACTGACCTTGCTCTTTGCTTGGATTGAGAAAAAAATGAACTACTTTAAGGCATAAGGAGAAACACATATGGCAATTTTAGAAGTCCGTCACATCAAAAAAAACTTCGGTTCTCTGTCCGTCTTAAAGGGCATAAATTTCACTTTGGAAAAGGGCGAAGCCCTCGCCATCATCGGCTCATCGGGCAGTGGCAAGACCACCATGCTCCGCTGTCTGAATTTTTTAGAACGTCCCGATAAGGGGCAAATTTTGGTCGATGGCAAGGTCATCTTTGATGCGGAGGATGCCAAAACCCAAACCGACAGCGAAATCCGCAAAAAACGGCTGCACTTCGGGCTGGTCTTCCAGAACTTCAATCTCTTTCCCCAGTACACCGCCCTGAAAAACGTGACCCTTGCCGCCGAGCTATTGGCAAAGGAGCGTCCCGACTACAAGCCAAATGCCCGCCAAATCATTGAGGAAATCAATGGGAACGCCGTGGATTTGCTCGACCAAGTCGGTCTGAAAGAAAAACTCCTCTATTACCCCCACCAGCTCTCTGGCGGGCAACAGCAACGTGTTGCCATCGCCCGTGCCTTGGCACTCAACCCCGACATTCTCTGCTTCGACGAGCCGACCTCTGCCCTTGACCCCGAGCTGACGGGCGAAGTGCTCAAAGTCATTCGCAACCTCGCCGAAAAAGATACCACCATGGTCATTGTCACCCACGAAATGGCATTTGCCCGTGACGTTGCCGACCGTGTTGTGTTCATGGATGGCGGTGTCGTGGTCGAACAGGGCAAGCCCCAAGACGTTTTTGGCAACCCCCAAGAAGAACGCACCAAGCAATTCCTCGCCCGCTACAAAGAAGGTTGATGTCCAACAGGGAAACCCACATGGGTTTTCCTGTTTTTTTCTTGTTTCCCGTGGGACGATGCAGAATACAGAATGCACAATGAAGAACGAAAAGAGAAAAATGAAAAGGTCAATCCCCTTGTCATCTGCGATGACATCCCCCTTTGGCAAGGGGGATAAAAACCAGACGGTTTGTAGGGACAAATTCCATATTTGTCCCCTACCACACCAAGAATATATTCCCCAAAGCCCTAGTCAGGGGCAGGAAGATGGGGTATAATATCCTATATCAGTTTTAAAAAAAACCAAAAGGAGAAATGGACTATGAAAAAAAATTTGGTCGTCATCACAGGTGCTAGCTCTGGCTTTGGCAAAGCTCTGGCAGAACAATTCCACCAAGCAGGCTATCCCCTTTTGCTCTTGGCGCGCCGTCTTGAAAAGCTGGAAGCCTTGGGTTTGGACAACACCCTCTGTCGCAAGGTCGACGTCACCGACAAGACCGCCTTTGAAAGTGCCATCCGTGAGGCAGAAGCCATCTATGGCAAGACCGACCTCATCATCAACAATGCGGGTGTCATGTTGCTCGGTCGTCTCGAAGACCAAGACGCACAGGAATGGCAAACCATGCTGAACACCAACGTCATGGGTGTGATGAACGGCATGCAGATTGTCATGAACGACATGAAAGCCCGTGCCTGCGGGACGATTGTCAATATTTCCTCCATTGCTGGGGTCAAGGCATTCGGCAATCATGCCGCCTACTGTGCCACCAAATACGGTGTCGTGGGTCTGAGCGAAGTCGCCCGCCAAGAACTTGCTCCCCACAACGTCCGTGTCATCACCATCTGCCCAGGGGCGGTCGATACCGAACTGTTGGGGCACACCACCAACGCAGGCATCATTGCGGGCTACGAGGACTGGAAAGAGACCTTGGGCGTGGGGAGCATCACCGCCGAAGATGTCGCAAACACGATTTTCTTTGCCTATCAAATGCCCCAAGGTGTTTGCCTGCGCCAAATCCAAATCACCGACACCAAACAAGACGGCTAAACCCACGCAGAATCGCCTTTTTCATTCTTGACAAAATATGTAGAATCCATTACAATGGAAGGGATAATAGAGTCGTACTGATATAGGAAAACTAGGGTTCACACGAGGTGTTTTGTGTGCCTCACTCCATCAGCTACCGATTGTGGCCTATCACTGCAATCTGTGGAGTCATCCACATTATTGATGCGTTTTTTCCAAAGACGCAACTTTTATAAGCTGGCAACTCAATTGCCTGTTGGGTTCATTCGCCCGAAGTGTATGACTTACACACTTGTAAAACGGTCAATAAGAGTAGTAAAAGTAACTTTTGCTATATAGACTCTGAACTCAGCACAGGAGAAGTTGTCGCTTTTCTGTGTGGCAAAGACTGCTTGCAAAGGTGTATCGCATATGCGATACACCTTTTTTATTTTTGGAGGAAAAAGACACGATGGCAGACAAACTCAAACTCTATGGTTTCAATAATCTCACCAAATCCCTCAGCTTCAATATCTATGATATTTGCTATGCCAAAACCGCACGGGAACAGCAGGATTATATCAAATATATCAACGAACAATACAACTCCGAACGCCTGACCGCCATCTTGAGCGAATTGACCAAGATGATAGGTGCTTGCGTGTTGAACATCTCCAAACAGGACTATGAACCCCAAGGGGCATCGGTGACCTTTCTCATTGCCGAGGAGAGCATGTTCAACCAACGCAGTGGAGAGACGGTTGTGGCACACCTAGACAAAAGCCATGTGACGGTACACACCTACCCCGAATACCACCCCGAAACCTCCATCGCAACCTTTCGGGTGGACATCGACGTGGCGACTTGTGGCGAGATTACCCCCCTCTCCACTCTGGATTTTCTGCTGGGTAATTTCGATTCCGACATCGTCACCATGGACTATCGGGTGCGGGGCTTTACCCGTGATATGAGCGGGAAAAAGCTCTTTGTCGACCACCAAATCGCCTCCATTCAGGACTATATCAACCAGAAAACGCTGGACAAATACGATGCCGTGGACGTCAACATGTACCAAGCAAATATCTTTCACACAAAAATGCTCATCAAAGACATCAGTTTGCAAAATTATCTGTTCAACGCAGATGTCTATGAAATCCCCCCAAAAACCCGCTTGGACATCACGACGGCACTGCGGAAAGAGATGATAGAAATTTTCAGTGGCATGAATGTATACTACGGAGGTGGTTGACAATGAAGCGACAAGAGGAAGCCCCCTTGCTCGACGCTCTGGAAGAACTCAAACAAAATCGCACCGTACCCTTTGACGTCCCCGGACACAAACGAGGCAAAGGCAACCCAGCCCTCACCAAATTCTTGGGGGAATCCTGTATGAGCGTGGACGTGAACTCCATGAAACCGCTCGACAACCTCTGCCACCCCACCAGCGTCATCAAAGAGGCGGAAGACTTGGCGGCAGATGCCTTTGGTGCAGCCCATGCCTTTTTCATGGTCGGGGGCACGACCTCCTCCGTGCAGGCGATGGTCTTATCCTCTGTGAAAAAAGACGAGGAAATCATCCTGCCCCGCAACGTGCATCAGAGCGTCATCAATGCCCTTGTCCTCTGCGGGGCTGTGCCCGTCTATATCAACCCACAGACTCACGAACGGCTGGGCATTTCTCTGGGCATGTCCCTCAGCGATGTGGACACTGCCCTAGACGCACACCCCAATGCCAAGGCAATTTTAATCAATAATCCGACTTACTACGGCATCTGCTCCGATGTGCAAAGCATCTGCGACCGTGCCCATGCCAAGGGCATGCGGGTGCTGGTGGACGAAGCCCACGGCACACATTTTTATTTTGGCAAGGACATGCCCCTGACCGCCATGGCAGCAGGGGCGGATATGGCGAGTGTCAGCATGCACAAATCGGGTGGCTCACTGACCCAAAGCTCCATTTTGCTCTGTGGCAAGGACATCAACCCCCATTATGTCCGTCAAATCATCAACCTGACCCAGACCACTTCTGGCTCGTATTTGCTTCTGTCCAGTCTGGATATTTCCCGCCGTAATCTGGCACTGAACGGCGAAGCCATTGTCGAAAAGGTCAAACGCTATGCCCAATATGCCAGAGACGAAATCAATGCCATTGGTGACTACTATGCCTACGGCAAAGAACTCATGAACGGCGATAGTGTGTTTGATTTTGACATGACCAAGCTCTCCATCAATACGCTGGATTTGGGTTTGGCAGGCATTGAGGTCTATGACATTTTGCGGGATGAATACGACATTCAAATCGAATTCGGCGACCTAGGCAATATCTTGGCTTACGTCTCTGTGGGCGACAAAACCAAAAACATAGAACGGCTCATCAGTGCCCTTGCCGAAATCAAACGCATTTACAAAAAAGACAAGAGCGGTTTGCTCCAAAGCTCCTATATCACACCCATTGTGGAAATGTCGCCCCAAACGGCATTTTATGCGGAGAAAATCAGCCTGCCACTGGAGGACTGCGAAAACGAAATTTGTTGTGAATTTGTCATGTGCTACCCGCCTGGGATTCCCGTGCTCGCCCCAGGTGAACGCATCACCGCCGAACTCATCGCATATATTCACTACGCCAGAGACAAGGGCTGTCTCTTGACTGGCCCTGAGAGCATGGATGTCAGCCGTTTGAATGTCTTGAACGCCAAATAGGGGAGGAAATTCTCATGGACGATTTATGGTACAGCGAATACCACACGGAACATGTGCGGTTTTCCATCAAAGTCACCGCACAGCTCCACAAGGAAGTCAGCGATTTTCAGACCATTGCGGTCTACGATTCTCCAGAGTTTGGACGCTTTTTGACGCTGGACGGGGTCATGATGCTCACCGAAAAAGACGAGTTCATTTACCACGAAATGATAACCCACATCCCCATGGCGGCAAAGCCCGACATTCAGACCGTTTTGGTCATTGGTGCAGGGGATGGGGGTGTTTTGCGGGAGCTGGGCAAATACGAGGGCATCAGGCGGATTGACTTGGTTGAAATTGACGAGCGGGTCATCGAGGTCTGCAAGGAATTTTTGCCCCAGACCGCCTGTGGCTTTGAAAATCCCAAGGTACAAGTCCACATTGCGGACGGCTTGAAATTCATCCGCAACAAAGAAAATGCCTATGACCTCATCATCGTGGATTCCACCGACCCCTCTGGGCCTGGGGAAGTGCTTTTTACAAAGGAATTTTATGGAAACTGCTCCAAGGCACTCACTGCGGAGGGCATTATGGTCAACCAGCACGAAAGCCCCTTCTACCAAGGAGACGCCAAGGCGATGAAGCGGGCACACAAGAGCATCACCAAAACCTTCCCCATGAGCCGTGTCTATCAGGCACATATCCCGACCTATCCCTCAGGGCATTGGCTCTTTGGCTTCTGTGCCAAGCGGAAATATCCCTTGGAACAGCTCGACACCAAGGCATGGAATGCCCTTGGCATTGATACCCAATACTATACAACGAACCTGCATAAAGGGGCGTTTTATATTCCAAAATATGTAGAGGAAATGTTGGCACAATATGAATAAAAACGTACAAACTTTCATCGCCTGCGAAGCCGAGTACCAAGATGCTTCCATCGTGCTCTTTGGTGTGCCTTTTGATGGGACAACGTCGTTTCGTCCAGGCACACGCTTTGCCCCCACCGCCATCCGCACCGAAAGCTTTGGCATTGAGACCTACTCGCCCTACTGCGATAAGGACTTGACGGATATGCAAATTTTTGACAGTGGGGATTTGGATTTGCCCTTTGGCAATGCGGAAAAAGTCTTGGACATGACCGAAGCCCACACCGCCCAGATTTTGCTGGATGGCAAATTGCCCTTTATGATTGGGGGCGAGCACTTGGTCACGCTGGGTGCGGTGCGAGCTGTGGTCAAGCAACACCCCGACGTACACATTTTGCATTTCGATGCGCACACCGATTTGCGGGATGAATACATGGGCGAGACCCTGACCCATTCTGGGGTCATCAAGCAGGTATGGCATTTGGTCGGGGACGGCAAAATCCATCAGTTCGGCATACGCAGTGGCGAAAAACATGAGTTTGACTTTGCCAAAGCCCACACCCATTTGCACAAGTTCGACTTGCAGGGCTATGCAGAAACCTTGGCACAGCTCCAAGGCAAAAAAGTTTATATCACCATAGATTTGGATGTGCTCGACCCCTCTTGCTTCTGGGGCACGGGCACACCTGAAGCGGGGGGTGTGAGCTTCAAGGAGCTTCTCGACGCTGTTTTGCAGTTCCACCAGCTGGATGTGGTGGGCTGTGACATCAACGAACTCGCTCCACATTACGATGCCAGCGGTGCTTCCACCGCTGTTGCGTGTAAACTCATCCGAGAAGTCTTATTACAGTTAGGAGAATGATTATGGGAAAATGTTTGGTCATTGGTTGCGGGGGCGTTGCCAGCGTCGCCATCCAAAAATGCTGTCAGAACAGCGGAGTGTTTGAAGAAATTATGATTGCCAGCCGCACCAAATCCAAGTGCGATGACCTGAAGGCAAAGCTGGAGGGAAAAACAAAAACCATCATCCACACCGCCCAAGTCGATGCCGATAAGGTCGAGGAATTGGTCGCCATCATTGAGGATTTTAAGCCCGATGTGGTCTTGAATCTGGCTCTGCCCTATCAAGATTTGACCATCATGGACGCTTGTCTGGCAACGAAGACCCACTATATTGATACCGCCAATTACGAACCCATCGACACCGCAAAATTTGAATACAGCTGGCAGTGGGCTTACCGTGAGAAGTTCAAGGAAGCGGGCATTTGCGCACTTCTGGGCAGTGGCTTTGACCCTGGTGTGACGGGTGTGTTCTCTGCCTATGCACAGAAACACCACTTTGATGAAATCCATTATCTGGATATCTTGGACTGCAACGGGGGCGACCACGGCTATCCCTTCGCCACCAACTTCAACCCTGAAATCAACATCCGTGAAGTTTCCGCCAACGGGAGCTATTGGGAAAATGGGCAGTGGGTCGAAACCAAGCCCATGGAAATCAAGCGGGAATATGACTTTGCGGAAGTCGGTCATAAGGACATGTACCTGCTCCACCACGAAGAATTGGAGAGCCTCGGCTTGAACCTGAAGGGCATCAAACGCATCCGTTTCTTTATGACCTTTGGGCAGAGCTATTTGACACACTTGCAGTGCTTGGAAAACGTCGGCATGACTTCCATTGAACCCATCATGTACGAGGGAAAAGAAATTGTGCCCTTGCAGTTCCTGCGTGCTGTCCTGCCCGACCCCGCCAGCCTCGGCCCACGCACCGTGGGGAAAACCAACATCGGTTGTATCTTCCAAGGCATCAAGGACGGCAGGGAAAAAACCTATTACCTGTACAACATCTGCGACCATCAGGAATGTTACAAAGAACTTGGCTCTCAGGCAATTTCCTACACCACGGGTGTGCCCGCTATGATTGGTGCAATGCTGGTCATGAACGGCACTTGGAACCGTCCCGGTGTTTGGAATATGGAAGAATTTGACCCAGACCCCTTCATGGATGCCCTGAACCAGTGGGGCTTGCCTTGGCAGGAAGACTTCAATCCTGTCTTGGTGGATTGATGCGTCGGGCATTTGCTGACGTCCAGACCCCTGCGTATGTACTGGACGAGCAAAAACTCGTAGCAAATTTGGAAATTTTGCAGAGCGTGGCAGAACAAGCGGACTGTAAGATTTTGCTGGCACAGAAGGCCTTTTCCATGTATGCGGTCTATCCCCTGATTGGGCAGTATTTGTCTGGGACAACGGCGAGCGGGCTGTATGAAGCGAAGCTGGGCTATGAGGAGATGGGCAAAGAAAACCATGTCTTCTCTGCCGCCTATACCGCCTCGGAAATGGACGAGATTTTCTCCATCTGTGACCATGTGATTTTCAATTCCTTTCGGGAGTGGGAGACGTATCGGGAAAAAGCCCTTGCTTCGGGCAAGAGCTGTGGGATTCGCATCAATCCCGAACACTCCACCCAAGAGCATGCCATCTACGACCCCTGTGCCGTGGGGTCTCGTCTGGGTGTGACATTGGCACACTTCCGCACGGACTTGCTGGAGGGCATAGAGGGCTTGCATTTTCACACGCTCTGCGAGCAGAACAGCGATGCCCTTTTAGAGACGCTGGACGCTGTGGAGCAGAAATTTGGGGCATATTTGCCCCAGATGAAGTGGGTCAATTTCGGGGGTGGACACCACATCACCCGCCCCGACTACGACAAAGAAGCCCTAATTGTGGCGATTCATGCCTTCCGTCAGAAATATGGTGTGGAAGTGTATTTAGAGCCTGGCGAGGCGGTTGCCCTGCGGGCGGGCTACTTGGTCACGACCGTCTTGGACATTGTGGAAAACGGTATGCAAATTGCGATTTTAGATGCCTCCGCCGCCTGCCACATGCCCGACGTCATCGAAATGCCCTACCGTCCGCCCCTGTTTGGGAGTGGAGAAGTGGGGGAAAAGGCATACACCTACCGTCTGGCGGGGGCGACCTGCCTTTCCGGAGATGTCATTGGCGATTACTCCTTTGATGCACCCTTGCACATTGGGGATACGTTGATTTTTGAGGATATGGCGATTTATTCCATGGTCAAGAACAACACCTTCAACGGCATGGCACTGCCCAACATTGCCATTTGGCACAGGGACGGCACGGTTGAGGTCGTGAAGCGGTTTT
>CAZSWQ010000039.1:0-725 GCA_964611025.1 uncultured Ruminiclostridium sp. | reverse complement strand
GGTTTTCCTATGCGGATTTCAAGGGTCGTCTGTCCTAAAGTCCTATCCCCCTTGTGAAAAGGGGAAACCGCCGTAGGCGGAGGGGGATTTCATTGTTCGTTTTTCATTGTTCACTGGGGCGGATGGTATCCGCCCCTACAGGGTATTGATGAGTGGTTTTGTTGTCTTGCACAAAATAAAGAAAGATTGACGTATGTCAAATTTTAGCGTATACTGACGATAAGCCATCTAGGAGAGAGGAGAAACGAGCTATGACACCAACATCCTTTGATTTTGTGAGCACTTACCCCAGTTCTGAATTTTTCACAGAGCTTGAGCACATGCTATACACCTTGCCCGCAGAGGGCTGGTCTGTTGTGCGTTTTATCTTGGGCATGCTGGCCATTTACCTGATTGAAGACCTTATCGTAAACTGGACGCTGTTGCAGCGTGCGGGCAAACCTGGTTGGGCAGCCATCGTGCCGTTTTATGGGTTCTTTGTCCTGCATGAATTGACCATGCCAGCAAAATATAAGTGGCTGGGACTTGCCACCTTGCTCTATGTCGTTCCCCTGGACTTCCTAAGCGCTATCGTTTCCCTGTATATACAGGTCATCTTTGTTCTGTGCTTACGGCAACGCTTTGATGTGAGCGTTGGTCTGATTGTGGGTGTGATTGTGCTTCCCATCATTTTCCTGCCCTTCCTCCTCCGAAAAAAATATCAGTACATCCCAATGGAAAAACCC
>CAZSWQ010000038.1:0-14590 GCA_964611025.1 uncultured Ruminiclostridium sp. | reverse complement strand
CAACAGCCCCACAAATGAACCCAAAAGCGAGCAAAAGAGCACCAGAATAATCAGACCCCAAATGAGCCTTTTTTTCTGGAGTTTCGCCGTATAAATGAACATCCAACCACCCTTTCTCCCATGAAACCCAACAGCATCCATTCAGGGAATACTGTCGTAGGGGCGGATACCATCCGCCCGTTCCATTCC
The DNA here is from genome assembly GCA_964611025.1 of uncultured Ruminiclostridium sp. Taxonomy (GTDB): domain Bacteria; phylum Bacillota; class Clostridia; order Oscillospirales; family Oscillospiraceae; genus Evtepia. Next base: position 14,401 of record CAZSWQ010000038.1, on the reverse strand, counting down.
ACCATCTGCCCGTTCTATGCCACTTCACCCTTCCCCATAGGAAAACTCTATGGTTTGTGGGGGGAATTTATGCTACAATGGGGAAAAAGTCAAGGAGGTATTTTCATGCAACGGGTGGAAAAATTGCTGTCGCAGAGTGGGCAGTTTAGCAGAAAAGAAATCACGGGCTATTTGAAGGCGGGGCGGGTGAAAACTGACACAGGGCTTGCCTGTACGGTGGGGGGCAAATACTCCGAGGAAACCATATTTTTGCTGGACGGGGTGGCACTGTCCACGGAAAAAGACGTCTACTTGATGCTCCACAAACCAGCGGGTGTCATTTCTTCCACAGATGACCCACGGGAAAAAACCGTCTTGGATATTTTGCCCGAGCAGTATCGCAAACAGGGGCTGTTCCCCGTGGGACGGCTGGACAAAGACACCGAGGGTTTGCTCTTGCTCACCAATGACGGGGCACTGGCACACCGCCTGCTCTCCCCGAAAAAACATGTGAAAAAAGTCTATCATGCCCAGCTGGAACAGCCCATCACAGAGGCGGATGTTCTCGCCTTTGCAGAAGGCATTCTCTTGAAAGATGGCACAGTTTGTCAATCGGCAAAATTGCAAGTGCTGGGGGAGGCTACCATGGTTTCTGTCAGCATTTGCGAGGGAAAATATCATCAGGTCAAACGCATGTTCGCCGCCCGTGGGAATTTTGTCCAATACTTGAAACGGATTGCCATGGGAAATTTACACTTAGATGAGAATTTACCCAAGGGTGGATACAGACTTTTGAGCGAAAACGAAAAAAAAGCCCTGCTGTTGACAGATTTGCCAAGAGAAACCTTCGGCGATTTCAACAAATAATGTCGACACAGCCCTTGCAATTCGCTGATAAAGGGCGTATAATAGGGAAAAAATATTGGCACAATTTCTGCCGTACCACAGGCTCGCAAGCACGCTTGCGACAGTTGCGGTCGTGTGTTTTTTCAAAACGCACAGGGGAAATGCCCAGCAAAGCCCTGTAACAGTGGGTGTTTTGCCCTGAAGTGAGGTTTGGGTTTGTACCCACACGCTTCAGGCAAGGACGTGTCAAGGAGAGAAGAACGGGAGGAAGCCACATGTCTAGTAGAGTATTTCAAAGCATTGTCTTGCAAATGAAAGAGAGTACCGACCGTGCCATCGGTGTCATTGATGAACAGGGGACGGTCATTTCTTGTAATCAGTTGACCATGATTGGCGAAAAATGGGACGGTGTGAGTGCCTTCATTGGCAACGATGAATATGGCACAGTCACCTATGGGGATAGAACCTTCAAACGTCTGACCAACCGCAATGCCCATTTTGATTACGCAGCCTTTGTTCAGGGGACGGACGAGCAATCCAAGCTCATCTGCTCTCTGGTCAGCGTCGCCCTCAATAGTGCCAAGGCATACTATGAGGAAAAACACGACAAAAAAGCCTTTGTCAAAAGCATCATTTCCGATAATATCCTCTTGGGGGATATTTACGCCCGTGCCAAGGAACTGCATTTCAGTTCCGAAGCACCCCGTGCCGTCTTTTTGATTCGCCAGACCTCCAGTGCGGATATTTCCGCTGTGGATACCGTACAGGCGATTTTTGCCGACAATGCCGATGATTTCGTCATTTCCATCAACGAGACGGACATTGCCGTCATCAAGCTCTTGACCGAGGGCAATGACAGCAAGGAGCTCTACCGCATCGCCAAGACCATGCAGGAAGGTCTGATGCAATCGCACAAAATCAAAACCACGGTCGGCATCGGGACAGTTGTTCCCCACATTCGTGACCTCGCCAAAGCCTACAAAGAAGCTGGTGTTGCCATTGAAGTCGGGAAAGTCTTCGATACCGAAAAATCCATCATCAATTATGAAAATCTGGGCATTGGGCGATTGATTTATCAACTGCCCACCACGCTCTGCGGGATGTTCTTGCAGGAAGTCTTCAAGAAAAACCCCATTGATGCCCTCGACCAAGAAACGCTCTTTACCATCAACAAATTCTTTGAGAACAATTTGAATGTCTCCGAAACCGCCCGTAAGCTCTTTGTCCACAGAAACACGCTGGTGTACCGTCTGGAAAAAATCAAGAAGCTCACGGGTCTGGACTTGCGAGAATTTGATGACGCCATCACCTTCAAAGTCGCTTTGATGGTTAAAAAGTATCTGGTTTCCCGTGGGATTGATTCCTGACATCTGGCACGGCAAGGACACAAAGCCTCCTCGTCGTACCCGCAAAAGGAATAGGAGTAGTTACTTTGATTCAGTTAACAGACGCACACAAAGAATATGAGAACGGAACCAAAGCCCTCAGGGGCGTGAGCCTCACCATAGAAGACGGGGAATTTGTCTTCTTGGTCGGGCCGTCTGGCTCTGGGAAATCGACCTTGATTAAACTCATCACGGGGGAAGTCACCACCACCGAGGGCGAGGTTGAGGTCAATGGCTATGACATGAACACCATCGAGCACAAAGATGTGCCCGCCATGCGTCGTACCTTGGGGGTGGTGTTTCAAGACTTCCGTTTGATTGACAAGAAAACCATTTACGAAAACCTGACCTTTGCCATGCGTGTGGTCGGGGCGAGACCTTCGACCATACGTCGACGGATTTTGTATGTTCTGGGGCTGATTGGTCTGGGCGACAAGGCAAACCAATATCCCAATCAGCTCTCAGGCGGGGAGCAACAGCGTGTTGCCATTGCCCGTGCGCTCATCAATGAGCCAGAAGTCATCATTGCCGACGAACCGACGGGCAACCTTGACCCAAAGCGTTCTTTGGAAATCATGAAGCTCTTGGAAGAAATCAACCGTTTGGGGAAAACTGTTCTGGTCGTCACACACGAGCGTGATTTGGTCAACCGCTTTGATAAGCGTGTGGTCGCCATTGAAGACGGCAAAATCATCAGCGACGGCTCAGGTGGCTATGACAACAACCGTAGGAGAGCAGGTGGGTATTACAGACATGAGCGGTAATCAATTAGGGTATCACTTTAAAGAAGGGTGCAAAAGTATTTTCTCGCATGGGCTGATGTCTTTTGCCGCCACCTGTATGATTGTGGCATGTTTGCTCATCATGGGTTCGTTTTCTCTGGTGGCGGTCAATGTCGATAACATGCTCAAGGACTTGGAAGCGGACAACCAATTTCTGGCATACATAGACGAGAACTTGGACGATGACAGTGCCCGTGCCATACAGAGAACGCTGGAGGGTGTCGCCAACATTTCGGATGTACGTTTCATGACCCGTGACGAAGCCCGTGCCGCCTTCATTGCGGACAAAGACCAAGCACTGTTTCAGGAACTGCCCGCTGAGGTTTTGCGTCACCGCTACGTCATCCATGTGGCGGACATTGAAGCCATGGCGGATACGGTCGAGAGCGTCCGCAACTTGGACGGTGTGAGCGACGTACAGGCCGCCTTGGATATTGCCGAGGGCTTTGTCATGGTGCGGAACATTTCCACCGTGCTTGCGGTGGTGCTGGTGGTCATGCTGGTGGTCATTTCGCTGTTCATCATTGCCAATACCATCCGCATCACGACCTTTACCCGCCGAGAAGAAATCGCCATCATGAAAATGTGTGGTGCGACGGACTGGTTCATCCGCTGGCCGTTTCTCTTTGAGGGGGTCATTTTGGGACTGTTTGGGGCATTGCTTGCCTTTGGCTTGCAGTGGTCGATTTATCAGGTCATCCACAAGGCGATTTTGTCTGCGGGCAATTTGTCCTTTGTCTATCTTGTGCCCTTTGGCAGTCTGTCCAATGTCGTGCTGTGTGCCTTCCTTTTGGGTGGCTTCCTCATCGGGGCGAGCGGGTCTGTTCTGGCGATTCGCAAGTTTTTGCGGGTCTAAGCCCCGCGCGTGCAGCATAAAATTTCATGGGGTGCGGTGGAGATGCTCCGCCGTACCCCATCGCCATTATTTTTTCCACAAAGGAGTGTATTTCTATGAAACCAGATACCCGTAAAATTTTTGCCGTGATTATGGCGGTCGTTTTGGTCTTTGCCCTCTTGGCGTCCTTGGTCGGTACGGCATTTTTAGCTCTGTGAAAGGAAGCGAGATGAAAATGGCAAAGAAAGGTACAGTTTCCAAACGGACTTTTTGGCTGGGGGTGCTGTTTTCCCTGCTTCTGGGGGTGGTGTTCACCGTGACCTTCTTGGGAAAAGTCATAAACCCCAACGCTTACGCTCTGTACCAGATGCATAGCCTCATCGAGAAACGCTTTGTGGGCGAGTATCCGAAAGAGGACTATGCCAATGCCATCTTGTATACCATGGTGGAGAGTCTGGGCGACCGCTGGTCTTATTTCATGACGGAAGAAGCCTATGAGCAGGTCGTGCAGAACCGCCAAAATGCCTACGTTGGCATTGGTGTGACCATCGGGGGCGAGGACAAAAGTCAGGGCATCGACATCATCAAGGTACAGCCCAATAGCCCCGCTTCCGTGGCGGGCATACAAGTGGGAGATGTCGTGGTCAGTGTGGCAGGGGAGAGCGTGACCGAGGAGAACTACCAAGCGTCCATTGATGCCATACGGGGCGAAATTGGGGAGAGCATCACGCTGGGCATACGCTCGCCCGATGGTCTGGTGCGGAGCGTGGATGTGCTGCTGGACACCATCGAAACCATACCCGTGACGCACAGCGTCTTGGAAAACGGGCTGGGCTATGTCCGCCTGCGGAATTTTTATGCGGGCAGTGGCAGTGCCTTTGTGGAAGCCGTCAAGGACTTGCAGGCGAAAAACGTCTCTGGCATAGTCTTTGACCTGCGGGACAATCCTGGGGGCTACGTCACAGAAATGACCAAGATGCTGGATTATCTTCTGCCCGAGGGGGTCATTTTCCGCAGTGAAACCCTGCAAGGCGAACAGGACAATTATCACTCTGACGCTTCATCGCTTGACTTGCCCTTTGCCGTTTTGGTCAATGCCGAGAGCTACTCCGCAGCGGAATTTTTCGCAGGGGAATTGCGGGAGAGCGTGGGGGCATATGTAGTCGGGGAGCAGACCTCTGGCAAGGGTTTTTCCCAGCAGATTTTCCGTCTTGCCAATGGTGCGGCGGTGGGTTTGTCCACGGGGACGTACCGCACAGGAAAGGGCACGAGTTTTCAGGGTGTGGGTCTCGTGCCCGATAGCGAAGTCACCCCATCAGACGATGAACGACGCTTGTATCTGTCGGAAGTCTTGCCCCCTGATGCCGACAGCGTTCTGCAAAGCGCCCTGCAAGATGCCTCGTGGGACTGAATGTCTCAGGACAGCTTTCGTCACGGACAGCATCTATTTTCTTGCAAAAGAATGAAAAAAGCCTCTGGCGATTGTGCGGGGATAGCTTGACAGACGCAGGCAAAGTACATATAATATTCAGATATCCAAATGAAACAGACATCGCATACCAGAGGCGATGGAGACATAGGAATGAAGCAAAACAATCGAAAGGTAGTGTAGGCAATGGCGAAGGAATACAAGCTCAGTGTGACCCGATTTGAGGAATTGAAAACAGAGCTGAATTATTTGAAAACAGTCAGAGAGCGGGAGGTCGCAGACCAGATTAAGGAAGCCCGCTCCTTTGGGGACTTGTCCGAAAACAGCGAATATGATGAGGCAAAGAATGAGCAGGGTCGTCTGTATTCCCGCATTGCGGAAATTGAAGCCGTGCTTTCTAATTGCATTGTCATCAGCGAAGAAGAACTGAACGAACAGGACAGCGATGTGGTTCGTTTGGGCAGCCGCATCAAGGTCAGAGACATGGACTTTGACGAAGACGAAGTCTATCAGATTGTCGGCTCGCAGGAAGCCGACCCCATGAATGGACGTATCTCGGAAGAATCTCCCTTTGGTAAAGCCCTGCTGGGCAAGTGTGAAGGCGCAGAAGTCGCCGTGGAAGCCCCTGCGGGGAGCATTCGCTACCAAATCATCGAGATTCAACGATAAGAAAGGATAAAACGGTTATGGCGGAACAGAAGAAGAACGAAGCGGTACAGGAGAGCGAACAGAGCCTTTCTGAACTCTTGCAAATTCGTAGAGATAAGCTGGCAGACCTGCAAAATGCAGGGGAAGACCCCTTTTGCGTGACCAAGTTTGCCGTCAGTGCCCGCAGTGCCTCCATCAAAGAGAACTTTGAAGCCATGGAGGGACAGGCTATCTCCGTGGCAGGGCGCATCATGTCCAAGCGTGGCATGGGCAAGGCGATTTTCTGCGACATGCAGGACAACGACGGGCGCATCCAGCTGTACATCCGTGTAGATGAGCTGGGCGAAGAAGCCTTTGCCAAGGTGCGTAAGTACGACATTGGCGACATTGTGGGTGTCAATGGGGAGGTTTTCAAGACCAAGCGTGGGGAAATTTCCGTCAAAGCGAGCGGGATTACCCTGCTCTCCAAGTCCCTCTTGCCCCTGCCCGAAAAATTCCATGGGCTGACCGATGTGGAAACCCGCTATCGTCAACGCTATGTGGATTTGATTGTCAACCCCGAAGTCCGCAAGACTTTTGCCATCCGCAGTAAGTTCATCCGTCATGTCCGCAATTTTCTGGACAACCGTGGCTATATGGAAGTGGAAACCCCTGTGCTGAATACCATCTCGGGCGGTGCAACGGCAAGACCCTTCATCACCCACCATAATACGTTGGATATGGATATGTACCTGCGTATCGCCACCGAACTGCACTTGAAGCGTTTGGTCGTGGGCGGTCTGGAACGTGTCTATGAAATTGGGCGTATTTTCCGCAACGAGGGCATGGACACCAAGCACAACCCCGAATTTACCACCGTAGAACTCTACGAAGCCTACGCAGACTTCAATGACATGATGGACTTGTTCGAGGGTTTGCTCTCCAGTGCAGCTGAGGACATTCTGGGGACATATGACGTGCAGTGGCAGGGTGAGGACATCTGTCTTGCCCCTGGCTGGCCTCGCCTGACCATGGCAGAAGCCGTCAAGCAGTATCTGGACATTGACTTTATGGCAATCACAGACGATGCCGAAGCTGTGGCAGCCGCCAAGGCAAAGGGCATTGATATGGACGGTGTGGAAGCCACTTGGGGACATGCCCTTTTTGAATGTTTCGACCAGCGGGTGGAAGAAAAGCTCATTCAACCTACCTTTATCACCATGCACCCCGTGGATGTCTCCCCCTTGGCAAAGCGTTCCCCCAGCGACAGCCGTCTGACCGAACGCTTCGAGCTGTTCATCTGTCGCAGTGAGCTGGGCAATGCCTTCTCCGAACTCAATGACCCCATCGACCAGAAGGCACGCTTCCAGAAGCAGGTGGAAATGCGTGAACACGGCGACGACGAAGCAGGCATGATGGACGATGATTACATCACCGCCTTGGAATATGGTCTGCCCCCCACGGGCGGTCTGGGCATTGGCATTGACCGTGCGGTTATGTTGCTCAGTGGCAGCAGTTCCATCCGTGACGTCATTCTGTTCCCCACCATGAAGCCCCTGTAATTTCCCAAAACAAAAAGGACGGAAGATGTTCCGTCCTTTTTTTGCGTGTTTCTCTGTGTTTTGAATTTTATTTTTCCAAGAAAGGTTGTGTGTGGCTTTGCTGGAAAATTTCATTGTGTCGGTCACGGCGGTTTTGCCTTTGTTTTTGATGATAGCACTGGGGTCTGTCATCCGCATCAAATCTTGGTTGAGTCCTCAGGAATTGCGCAAGGTCAATGGGGTGATTTTCCGCCTGCTGTTTCCGATTTTGTTGTTTGATAATATCCGCAAAACAGAGTTATCCTCTGCCCTGCGTCCGCAGATGCTCCTCTATGCCGCCTGTGGGATTTTGCTGACCTATGGCGTGGCACGGTGGCTTGTGCCAAAATTTGTCCCCAGCCCCAAAACCTGCGGGGCGATGATACAGAGCACTTATCGGAGCAATTTTGTGCTTTTGGGTCTGCCCCTTGTGGGCAATCTCTTTCCCGATGCCGATTTGGGCATGACCGCCTTGGCAATCGGGATTTTGATACCCCTGTACAATGTCCTCGCCGTCATCACCTTGGAAGAATTTCGGGGCGGGCAAGTGCGTCTTGGGAAGATGCTCAAAAATTTGTTGACCAACCCCATGATTTTGGGTTGTGCAGCGGGGCTTCTGGCAATGCCCTTTGAATTGCCCCCCGTGCTCGCCAGTACGCTCCACAGCCTAGCCAGTACCGCCACACCGATTGCACTTTTGCTCCTAGGTGCGAGTTTTCATTTCCAGCGAGAAGCCCGTATTCGGCGTTATTTGACGCTTTGCGTTCTGGTGCGTCTTGTCCTAGCCCCAGCGGTCTTCCTGCCCTTGGCGGCGATGCTGGGCTTTCGTGGGCTACCCTTTGCGACCCTTCTGGGGGTCTTCGCCACACCTGCCTCTGTCACGAGCTTCGTCATGGCACAGCAGATGGATTCTGACGCAGAAGTGGCGGGGGCAGTGGTGGTCTACGGCTCATTTTTCTCTTGCTTCAGCCTCTGTCTCTGGATATTCCTATTCAAACAATTGGGTGTTTTGTAGGCAATAAACTGTTCCATGAAAAAAAGGACTTGGCGCAGCCAAGTCCTTTTTTATGTGTGCATCAACCGAGGTTTTGAATGACACCCCGCTTGCAGTCGACGGAGACATAGAGTCCATCGTGCAAGATGCGGGTTGCACCAATCGCCCCCACGACCACAGATTTGTGGGTGGAAAGCCCGACCACAGCGGCATGGCTGGAAAAACCGGGTTCTTCCGCAATGACAGCGGCCGCCTGTTGGATATAGGGGAGCATGGCATTGTTGGTCTGAGGGACGACCAGCACCTGCCCTGATTGAAATTTAGATTTGACGTCGTGAATGGTACGGCAGACGCAGAGCTGACCTCTGGCATTTGCCCCACCCACACCCACACCCGTCATGAGACAAGAGCCGACGAGATGGACTTTCATGACGTTGGTCGTGCCAGAGACACCCGCAGGAATGCCCGCCGTGACAATGACAATGTCGCCGTTTTCGATGAGTTGACTTTCGTGGGCAGAGGCGACGGAAAAATCAATCATGTCGTCTGTGCTCTCGGCATAGGGCATCAAAATGGGTGTGACACCCCAAGTGAGGGCGAGTTGGCGTTGGATTTCCTGCGTCATGACACAAGCGATGATGGGGGTCTGGGGGCGGTATTTGCTGATGCGTCGGGCGGTTGCCCCGCTCTTGGATACCGTGATAATGGCACTGGCATTGGTGTCAGTGGCGGTGGTGCAGGCGGCATGGGCGGTGGCATCGGAAATGCCCAAGCTCCCCCCATGCCCAATTTTCATCATCCGCCCATAGTAGTTGATGTCGTTTTCGGTACGCTGGGCAATGGCGGACATGGTGCGGACGGCTTCCACGGGGTATTGTCCCGCTGCGGTCTCGCCAGAGAGCATGATGGCGGACGTACCATCATAGACTGCATTGGCGACGTCGGTGATTTCGGCACGGGTGGGGCGGGGGTTGTTCATCATGCTTTCGAGCATTTGGGTGGCGGTGATGACGGTCTTGCCGTGGGTCATGCCACGGGAGATGATTTCTTTTTGCAAGACGGGAATTTCGGTGAAATCAATTTCCACACCCATATCGCCACGGGCAATCATGACCCCGTCAGAGACTGCCATAATGGCGGCGATGTTGTCCACACCCTCTTGGTTTTCGATTTTGGCAATGATTTGCATATCCCCTTGGTTTTCCTCCAGAAAACGGCGAATGTCCAAGATGTCCTGCTCACTACGACAGAAGCTGGCGGCGAGGAAATCAAAGCCCTGTTCAATGCCAAAGAGAATATCTTCCTTGTCGCTCTGGCTGAGGTAGGGCATGGACAGATGTACACCTGGTACGTTGACGCCCTTTCTGTCCTTGATGTTGCCCCCGTTTTCCACGGTGCAAATGATGTCGGTCTCGTCCAAATCTGTGACCCGCAGGGAGATGAGCCCATCATCGAGCATGATGTGAGCACCAATCTCGACGTCCAAGGGCAAATCTTTATAGCTGATGCTGCAAATGCTGGCATCGCCCTCTGGGATGCTCCGTGTGGTCAGGGTAAAGGTCTCCCCTTCGTTCAGGGTCGCCCGCCCACCTGCAAAGTTTTTCAGGCGAATTTCTGGGCCTTTGGTGTCCAGAAGTGCCGCCACGGGAATTTCTAAGCTTTCCCGCAGGTTTTTGAGCTTGTCCAGACGGACTTTGTGCTCAGGGTGCGAGCCGTGGGAGAAATTGAAGCGGGCAACATTCATACCACTTTGAATCATGTCTTGCAAAATACCCTCGGCATCGGTGGCAGGCCCTAGGGTACAGACAATTTTGGTTTTGGTCATAGCAAGAATACTCCTATTCTATGGGACTTAGACGTCTTCGCCCTCAAATTCGCTCTGTTCTATCTCGCTCTCGTCCATCTGGGCAGAGAGCATTTGTTCAAAGTGGGCATCGAGCTGTTTGGTAAATTCTTCGGCGGCATTGTGTCCCATCTTCTTGTGGCGGTTGTTCATGGCGGCGACTTCAACAATGATGGCGAGGTTACGTCCTGTTTTGACGGGGATGGTGGCAACGGGAATTTTCTTATCCAAAATGGTGGTAAATTCTTCGTTTGTGCCCAGACGGTCGTAGAACGCACCTTCTTCCCACTGTTCCAGATTGACAACCATGTCAATGTCCTGCTCGTCACGGACGGAGCTCATGCCAAAGAGCTGGCGCACATCGACAACCCCAATGCCACGCAATTCGATATAGTGGCGGATGAGGGGGGGTGCAGAGCCAATGATGCGGTTGCCGACGGTGCGGATTTCGACGGCATCATCGGCGACCAGACGGTGCCCACGTTTCACCAATTCAATGGCGGTTTCGCTCTTGCCGACACCAGATTCACCCATGATGAGTATGCCTTCGCCGTAGACTTCGACCAAGACGCCGTGGCGGGTGATGGTGGCGGAGAGGTGATTTTTCAGGCTGGTGAGGAGCTGGGGAATGAAGATGGAAGCCAGTTCCTTGGTGCGTAAAATGGTGCGGTCATATTTGGCAGCCATTTCGAGACACTCGGGGAAAGGTTCCATGTTGCGGGTCATGATGAGGGCGGGGATGGGGCGGGCGAGCAGACCCTCAAAGCTCTGACGGCGTTCTTCAGAGCTGAGTTTGCCCAGATAGGTCATTTCGACTTTTGCGAGGACTTGCAGACGGGTGGTATCGTAGTAATCGAAAAAGCCCGTTAACTGCAAAGCAGGGCGGTTGATGTCATCGGCACGCACGGGAAAATTCTGATAGTTCTTAGCCCCGTGCAGGACTTCGAGGTCAAATTCCTCGATGATTTTTCCTAATTTGACAGATTTTTGAGATGCCAAACGAATCCCTCCAATAGTTTTCAAGTATGCCAAGGGGTGGGCGAGCAGTTGCAGAGGACAAGAGACAGAATGTCCTTTTTCCTATTGTACCATACAGGGGCGGGTTTTGGCAAAGATTTTTGCCTCTCGGGGGGGCAGAAAGCGGGGGAATTTGTCGCAGAAAAAAGAATTTCAAAAAATAAAAACTTTTTCCCAAAAATCTGTTGACAAATCAGACTTTATGGGGTATACTGAATCTCGCCTTGAACGAGACGAAAATACGAGCGAAACGGTTCAGGGGACTCTATGGCGGCATAGCTCAGTTGGCTAGAGCACTCGGTTCATACCCGGGGTGTCACTGGTTCGAATCCAGTTGCCGCTACCATAGCCTTTGCAACTGCGGGGGCTGTATGGCCCGTTGGTCAAGCGGTTAAGACACCGCCCTTTCACGGCGGTAACACGAGTTCGATTCTCGTACGGGTCACCAATCCAAAAACGCTCGCAAGCGGTTGCGAGCGTTTTTGGCAATCTGGAGGTATAGCTCAGCTGGTTAGAGCGCTTGCTTCACACGCAAGAGGTCACAGATTCGAATTCTGTTATCTCCACCAGACCATAAACCGCCCTGATTCTCATGAGTCAGGGCGGTTTTTTTATTTTTCTGCTCGTATTGTTTGAGGGGAGGTGAATTTTATGCAAAACATCAAAACCATGTTGCCGTATTTGCTGGTCAATGTCCTAGGGTTTTATCTCTTGCCCCTTGCCATCCAAGATACAGGTACAGCAATGTTTCTTATGCTCATTGGCTTGCCCCTCGTGTGCCTTTTGACCGCCTTGCTGTATGGGTATCGGAACGGATGGCATGGGGCGTATGCCTTTTTGGTTGCCCTGCTGTTTGTGCCCACGCTGTTTATTTATTATAACTCGTCTGCTTGGGTGTATCTTGTCGGCTACGGTGTGCTTGCCCTGCTCGGCAATTTTCTTGGGAAACTGTTCCACAAACCCACGCACTAGGGCAGTTGTTTTTTACAAAATTTCCCTCTCCAAAACACGGCGGATGTTTTGGGCGATGCGGAAAATGACGGGTACAGCGACGGAGTTTCCGATTTGCTTGTAGGCATCTTCCAGACGGATGCTGTTGGGAAAATAGAAGTGTTTGGGGAAGCCTTGGCAGTCCAAGCCCTCCCGCAGGGTGAGCTTACGCACACCGAAATCATCACGGAGCGTGGGGATGCGTTCGGGGTGTGTGCCCATGGTGGCGATGAGCGTCGGGCACAGCCCGTGACGGATTTTGGAAATGCCTCTGGGGTTCAGGCGATACAGCAGGCTTTTGTCTCGGAGATAGCCTGCCAAACGTGTGCCTTTTGCACCTTGGTAATAGTAAATCTCGTGTTTTTTCTCCCTGCGATTGATGACCTCGGCAAGCGTTTTGGTCAAGGGAATCGGCTCTGGAAAAGAAAAACGGTCGCAGAGATTGGCATCTTGAAAGGCCACAATGAAAATCCGCTGGCGGATTTGAGGCGTGTTGCCATACTCGTGCGGGGACAGAATCCGATAGTGCAGGCTATAGCCCAGCTCGACTAGGGTCGTGTAGATGGTCAAAAATGTCCTGCCCCCATCGTGTTCTTGCAGATGGGCGACGTTTTCCAGAAAAATCACAGGGGGCAGTTTTGCCTCCGCAATGCGGGCGATTTGAAAAAAGAGATTGCCTCTGGGGTCGAGGAAGCCCCGCTGTCGCCCCGCAATGGAAAAGGACTGGCAAGGGAAGCCCGCCACCAAAACATCAAAATCAGGCAGGCTCTGGGCTGTCACCGTGTCAATGCTCTGCTCTTGTAAATGGTCTCCTGTGAAATTGTGGCGATAGGTCTTGCAGGCGGCAGCGTCCAGCTCATTTGCCCAAACGACTTCAAAACCCGCCTGTATAAAGCCCAAATCTATGCCACCCATGCCACAGAACATCGAGCCAACCCGCAATGCCCCCATACAAAATCCCCCCAAAATGCATCCGCTTTCCCCCAGCATACCACAGCAGAAGACAGAAAAAAAGACCCCAGATTTTGTAGTGTATAAATACAAAAAAGCCCCGCAGGACTATGTCCTGCGGGGCTTTTGCGTTTTTTTATTCCCACTCGATAAATGCAAGCCGTCTACCGCTGATTCCAGCTACAAACAGCGCAACTCCTGTGCCATTTTACCCAGATTATCCACAGTATCCAGCTACGCTCCAGACTTTGGTATCAAAATAGTAGCGCAAAGCCAGCAGCTTCATCGTTCCCTGTGTGTATCATGCTTGGGCAAGCCAAGGAAAGCCTTGGCTTTTTCCTGGACTGTGACGGAAATATCATCCGTATAAATAAATTTTACCGCATACAATGCGTTGTTCTCCTTGCGTTTGATAAATTACTGTGGTATACTTTCCGCAGAATCACCGCCAGATTTGATAAATTGTCGGTTTCTTTTCTTCCTTGTATTTACATTCTAGCATCTCAATATTCTTAAGATAACCTAACCATAATCACTGGATTTTAATGCGCCCTAATTAAGAAGATTCAAAAAAATTAGATAACAAGAGAAATGAGCATGACATTGACATTAATGTATAATTTTCTACTGTTCAATAGTGCTATTTATTTAAAGAATATAAAAAAACCATATGTTGTTTTGGGATGTGCAGTTGATGAAATATGAGAGTTTGATGTAGATTATAACGGAGAGCAATATTGATGGATATACAAAAAGGACAATGGAAGGCAATTAGCTTGTTTGCAGGAGCTGGCGGTTGTTCGTTAGGCTTCAAAAATGCTGGTGTTGATATTATCGCATCGTTTGAAAATTCAGAACCTGCTATTGCAACTTACAACGCGAATTTTGGAGCAAATTGTTGTCATAATGTCAATTTAGAAACTTGCGATTTTCTCCAGTTAAGATATGAGCTGGGATTACAGCACGGGGACTTAGACTTAATTATTGGTGGTCCCCCGTGTCAAGGGTTTACAACGGCAGGAAATCGTTTTTGGGATGACCCTCGTAACAAGTTAATCCAAAACTATGCACAGGCACTTGAGGTTTTTTATCCAAGATGGTTTATGATGGAAAATGTAGAAGGAATATTAACAACGGCTGCAG
>CAZSWQ010000037.1:0-14643 GCA_964611025.1 uncultured Ruminiclostridium sp. | reverse complement strand
TAAAATTCAATAAAAACCTGCGACGGGGTTTTCGGGGGCGGTTTTTTTCTCCAGTGCAACGACCTTCAAAATAGGGCCACGTCGCCCGTAAATCTTGTTTTTTTGCAAGGCGATGTTTGCCCGCACTTCCACCCAGTCCCCGTGCGCCAGATTCGCACTGTCATCTTTCATCACGCAAATGACCCCTGCAAAGGTCATATCATCTGCACAGCAGGTCATGAGCTGACGTCCGAAAATGAAGCAGTTGGACGGCAAGTCCTTGCGCAACACCACCGAGCCTTCCAGCTGGACGGTCTTGCCTTCGTACTTCTCCATGTCTTCCGACATGTCCCGATAAAAATCCGCATAGGCATCCAAGGGCACTGCAATCACAGGTGCATGGATATCAAAGGGCAGTTCGTCGGGAATTTCGTCATAACGCACCGTGCCATCTGCTTTTTCATAGGCGATATCACAACGGCGGTTGACACTGCGGACAATCTTATGCACCTGCATCTCGTCCATATCGTCGGGCGCACGGTTCAAAACACACATTTCACAGCTTTTTAGCTTGTCCAACATCAACTCACGGATATTATTGTGGTAGCTGAAAAAGCTCCGTGCATCAATGAACATAAATTCCTGATACACCACCCATTCCTCGGGCATGTTGGTATAGAAATTGTCCAAGCTCCACATGCCGTTGTACTCGACCATGACACGCTCGCAGGCATGTTTTTTGCACCAGCGGTCAAGATTGCTGGGGGTCAGGTCTTCGATGTTCTCCACGAGCTCCTGAAAAACGTGGGGTGCAGCAAAAGTATCGGGGTTGTATTCCTCCATGCCCTCCTCGCAGAGCAACAAGAGCGTATTCTCGCCCTGATGGAAACGGGCATCTTCTAAAGTTTTCTGGATGAAGGTCGTTTTGCCCGCCTCCAAAAAACCCGTAAAGAGATAAACTGGAATTTCCATGGGGTCTCCTCTATGCTCAGTGTGCCTTGGCGAACAAATCCGCCAAGGTATCCGCTTTCAAACCCGCACCAATCACGCACAGTCGCCCGATGAAAGAGGCATTGCCTTCTCGCACGGAAATTTCCCCAGGCACATAGTCGAAATGCAACCAGCTCCCGTCCGTGGTGGGCACAGCACCCTTGGCACGCAAAACCGTCCCATAATCGTCCAAGTGTTCCAAGACGTTCTGGAGCTTGTCCTTGTCAAATTTCTGGGCGGATTCCATACCCCAGCTCTGGAACACTTCGTCTGCATGGTGATGGTTGTGGTGCCCGTGCCCGCACTTGCATTCGTGTCCTGCTTCGTGTTCGTGCTCGTGTCCGCACTTACATTCGTGCCCTGCTTCGTGTTCGTGCTCGTGCCCGCACTTACATTCGTGTCCTGCTTCGTGCTCGTGCTCGTGGTGGTGCCCGCACTTACATTCGTGTCCTGCTTCGTGTTCGTGCTCATGGTGGTGCCCGCACTTACATTCGTGCCCTGCTTCGTGCTCGTGCTCGTGGTGGTGCCCGCACTTGCATTCATGTCCTGCTTCGTGTTCGTGCTCATGGTGGTGCCCGTGCCCCTGTCCACGACCGCCACAGCAAGCACCACCGCCTGTGCCTGCGGCACGGCGACGTGCCATGAGGACACTTCTGGTCAGCAATTTGAGTTCACGCGCCAAGGTGGGCGAACCCTCCATCGCCTGCAAAATCTGCTTGCCGTCCAGCTCTGCCAAGGGAGTTGCGACAATGGTCGCCGTGGTGTTGAGTTCACGCAGAATATCCAAGGTTTCTTCCAGCTTTTCGCCCTTCATTTCCCCCGTGCGGGTCAAGACAATCGTGCCTGCGTGGGCAATTTGGTTGTTATAAAATTCGCCAAAATTCTTCCGATACATCTTGCACTTGGAGGCATCGGCAATGGTGACGGCAGCGTTCAGGCTCAAATCGGGGTGTTCCAGCTTGATGACGGCTTCCATGACATCAGAGAGCTTGCCCACACCCGAGGGTTCAATCAAAATGCGGTCGGGGTGATAGCTATCCAAGACATTTTGCAGGGCTTCGCCGAAATCCCCCACCAGACTACAGCAGATGCACCCAGAGTTCATTTCACGCAAGGTGACACCTGCTTCTTCCAAAAATGCCCCATCGACACCAATGTCGCCGAACTCATTTTCGATGAGTACCACTTGCTCGCCCACATAGGCTTCTGCAATCAGTTTCTTAATGAGGGTGGTCTTACCTGCCCCCAGAAAACCAGAAAAAATATCAACTTTCGTCATAACGTCCTCCTTATTAGATAGCGCACACTTACAGGTGTGAAAAAAGTCTTCGGGCGGTCAATCTTCGCAACCGTCTTCTCGAATCCCTGTGGAAAACATGGTGAATTGTCCGCTGGCCAGAAGCACATCGTCCCCGTCGAAGACATCGACGCTGACCAGACAAATGCTCCGCCCTCTGTGTTTGGTCTGGGCAATGGCACGCACATGAGGATTTGCCGTCGCTTTGACAAATTGGAAATTGGTATCCAAGGTGACGTGGCGGATACCACGACTGCGTGCCACACAGCCTGCCGCACAATCTGCCATGGTATATAACACACCCCCGTGAATCGAACCAAAGAGATTTAAGCTATTTTTTCCCACTTCCAAGCTGACCTCGGCATAGTCCTCGCGCAATTCATGTAGATACATATGATTATAACACATAAAGTGATTTTGTGCATTGGTTTTTGCTATCATCGCTGAAAAATCCATGATAAATTCCCTCTTTTTGTCAAAGAATGATAAAAGTTACCCCGTTGTTGTGGCGGTCTAGGTCACGGTCACGGCGCAATTCTGGGCAGAGGTTCAAAAGCTGACGGGTATCCTCCTCGAAAATGGAAAATTTTTCGCCAGCAATCACCCGTTTGATTTGCTTTTTTCCCTTGCCTGTGTTGCTGTCCAGATAGTTCCGACAGGCGGTGCGGATGCGTCCGCCTTTGCCCGTCGAGCCGTAACCGTGGATGATTTTTATGGCACGCACTTGCATGCTCCGACTGCGTTTGATTTCCAAGGCGAGATGCTCCATCGCCACAGAGACCACGGGTTGTCCCCGTTCGATATTGATTTCTCGCAAAGGCGATGGTGGCATAAAAAAACCTGCTTTCTTGTTTGCAATGTACTGCTTTGCGGGTGAGGTTGTTCAGCCCAGCGGGGTGATGTTGGACAGCAACTGGGCAAAAATGATGTCGCCCCCTGGGAGGCGTTCTGGATGAAATTGCACGGAATAGAGCGGGCGGTGCTGGTGCTCGGTGGCTTCGATGAGTCCGCTCTCACTCCAAGCAATGGCGCGCATGCCCGCCCCCACCGTTCGTATGGCTTGGTGGTGGTGGCTGTTCGCCAGCATCCAAGTGCCATAGCACCGCCCCAGAAAAGAATCTGTTTCCAGCCATAGCCCGTGCAGAAGGTCGTGCGAACAGCCGTGGGGCTGTGGGCTGTGAAAGCGTTCCAAAGGCAGTCCGATGTCCTGACAGAGCGTCCCGCCCAGTGCGAGATTGAGCACTTGGTGTCCCCGACAAATGCCGAAAATGGCTTTGTCCTCTGCCAAAAACCGCCGTACCAAGGCGAACTCCACAGCGTCACGCAGGGGGTCGATTTGGCGGCTGCCCGCATCTTCCAGCCCCAAAAAGGCGGGGTCGACGTCGCCCCCACCGCCCAGCAGAAGCAAGTCCGCTTCTGTATCCAAGGGTGGGCAATAAAAGGACAGAGGCTCTCCGCCAGTACGGTGGACAGCCTCTGCATAGTATTCGGATTGCTGAGGGCTACAAGACAAGAGCACACGGACACGAGACATAAAATCTCTCCTCCTTATGGAGTGGATTGCCCAGCGGGGTGGTGATTGTCTTTGGTGTATTTACTTGCTGACCCAAGTATTGGTGGCAAGGGCACGCAAATAGGCATTGATGAAGCCGTCAATTTCCCCGTCCATGACGGCATTGATTTGGCTGCTTTCAAAGCCCGTGCGGGTATCTTTTGCCAGCGTATAGGGCATGAAGACATAGGAGCGAATCTGGCTGCCCCATTCAATTTTCAGCTGAACGCCCTTGATGTCGGAAATTTTTTCCAAGTGTTCTTGGGTCTTAATCTGAATCAGCTTGGAACGGAGCATTTTCATACAGGTGTCTTTGTTCTGGAACTGACTGCGTTCTGTCTGGCAGGCAACGGTCACACCTGTGGGCTTATGAATGATACGCACGGCAGAGGAGGTCTTGTTGACGTGCTGACCGCCTGCACCAGAGGCACGGTAGACCTGCGTGTCCAAATCGGCGGGGTTGATGTCGACTTCCACATCATCGGGAATTTCGGGCATGACTTCCAGTGCAGAGAAAGAGGTATGTCGTCTTGCCTGAGAGTCGAAGGGGGAGACACGCACCAGACGGTGTACACCGTGCTCGCCCTTGAGATAGCCATAGACATTTTCGCCCTCGATGCTGATGGTGGCACTTTTCAGACCCGCTTCGTCGCCGTCGAGGTAGTCAATGACTTTATAGGTGAAGCCGTGACGTTCTGCCCAGCGGGTGTACATGCGGTAGAGCATCTGTGCCCAGTCCTGTGCTTCCGTACCACCTGCGCCCGCATGGAAGGTCAAAATGGCGTTGTTGTTGTCGTATTGCCCCGTCAAGAGGGTTTGCAGTTTTGCTGCTTCCAGATTGGTCATCAGGGCTTCAAATTCGCTTTCCAGCTCAGGAATCAAGCTTTCGTCTTCTTCTTCGTTGCCCATTTCGCAGAGCACCATGAGGTCATCCCAAGCAGTACGGCGACCAGCTTGGCTTTCCAGCTTATCACGCAGTTGCTTCATACGCTGTAAGACCTTCTGGGAGTTTTCCAAGTTATCCCAAAAACCATCGGCGGCACTTTCCGCTTCCAGCATATCCAGCTCCTGTGCGGCACTTTCTAAATTCAGTGCCTTTTCCAGCTCCGCTAGGTCGGGAAGCAAATTGTTCAGTTTTACCTTGTATTCATCAAATTGTAGCATGTTTTTTTACCACTCTCATTCTATTAGTCTATCCCTTTTATTATAACGGATTGCAAGCCGTCTGTAAAGGTTTTGCGTAAAATATTGGGAAGTAGGGCTGTCCTTGGGGACAAATATGGAATTTGTCCCTACGCATGATAAAAAACATCCTCTGTCCGAAGACAGAGGATGTTTTGAACAAGTATGGTAAGGGTTTCTTACTTCACTTCGACGGTTGCGCCAACTTCGGTCAGCTTAGCCTTCAGAGCTTCAGCGTCGTCCTTGCTGATGCCTTCCTTGATGGCTGCGGGTGCGCTTTCGACCAGAGCTTTAGCTTCGCCCAGACCCAGACCGGTGACTTCACGGACAACCTTGATGACCTTGACCTTTTCTGCGCCGAAGGAAGCCAGAACAACGTCAAATTCGGTCTTTTCAGCAGCAGCTTCAGCAGCGGGAGCAGCAGCAGCAGCGACAGCAACAGGAGCAGCAGCGGAAACGCCAAATTCTTCTTCCAGAGCGTGAACCAGTTCGGACAGGTCGAGAACGGTCAGAGCCTTGATTTCTTCGATCAGAGCAGTAATTTTTTCGTTAGCCATGATGAGTTACCTCCAAATAATTGAGTTAAAAATAAAATGTGTGTTGGGACAACTATCCCGAGAAAAACTGGGTTTAGCCAGCCTTCTTGTCTGCGATAGCCTGCATGACACGAGCCAGACCAGAGATGTTGGCATCCAGAACGGTAGCCAAACCACGGACGGGAGCGATGAGCGTACCGAGGACGGTAGCAATGAGAACTTCCTTGGAGGGGAGTTCTGCCAGTGCCTTCACTTCTTCGACGGAAATGACCTTACCATCGACGAAACCAGACTTGATGTGGAACTTTTCGCCGTTCATCTTCTTGGAAAATTCAGCAACGACCTTTGCAGCAGCGACGGGGTCGCTTTCGCAGATGGCCAGTGCGGAAGTACCTTCCAGAACATCACACAGGGCATCGAGACCTGCTTCCTTGGCTGCAAAACGAGCCAGAGTGTTCTTGACGACGAAATACTGAACGCCATTCTTACGCATTTCTGCACGCAGAGCGGTGTCTTCTGCCACGGTGACACCCTTGTAATCAACGATGACGCCAGCAGCGGAAGCCTTCAGCTGTGCGGCGAGCCCTGCGACGATGGCTTGCTTTTCACTCAGAACCTTAGCATTGGGCATAAATTGTTTCACCTCCTGAAATAGAGTGAACCAAAGAAAAAAGTCCTCGCATCGGGGCGACACGAGGACTTGAGCAATCAATCAGTAAAGAAAAATCTTTATGGACTGCATCCTCGGCAGGGTTTCTTGTCTTGCGACGACCTGCTGTCTTTGGAACGCTTGATAATTATATCAGCCAAAAACGAACTTGTCAAGGACAAATTTCGCAAAAAGCGGAACAATTAGATAAACTTTGCACCGTTGACCTTGACACCAGGACCCATGGTGGAAACCACGACACAGCTCTTGATATACTGACCCTTTGCAGCGGAGGGCTTTGCCTTGACGACTGCACCCATAAGTGCATTCATGTTGTCCATCAGCTTTTCTGCGCCAAAGGAAACCTTACCAATGGGGCAGTGGATGATGTTGGTCTTGTCCAAACGGTATTCGACCTTACCAGCCTTGACTTCGGTGACAGCCTTAGCAACGTCGGGAGCGACGGTGCCAGCCTTGGGGGAGGGCATCAGACCCTTGGGACCCAGAACCTTACCCAGACGACCAACCACGCCCATCATGTCGGGGCTAGCGACGACAACGTCAAATTCAAACCAGTTTTCCTTCTGGATTTTTTCGACCAAGTCCATATCGCCAACGTAGTCTGCGCCAGCTGCACGGGCTGCTTCTGCCTTATCGCCCTTGGCGAAAACCAGAACACGAGCAACCTTACCAGTACCGTGGGGCAGAACAACTGCACCACGCACCTGCTGGTCAGCGTGACGGGAGTCAACACCGAGCTTTACATGCAGTTCAACGGTTTCGTCGAACTTTGCAGGAGCGGTCTTGACGACCAATTCCATGGCTTCGGTGGGGTCATACAGTGCAGCAGTGTTAATCTGCTTTGCACTTTCTTGATACTTCTTACCTCTAAACATACTGTAAACTCCTCCTAGCCTTATTCGCCGACGACAACGCCCATAGAACGGGCGGTGCCTGCGATCATGCTCATCGCAGCTTCTACGCTGGCAGCGTTCAGGTCAGGCATCTTCAGCTCTGCAATTTTACGGACTTCTTCCTTGCTGATGGTTGCGACCTTGGTCTTGTTGGGGACACCAGAGCCAGACTGCAAGTTACAAGCCTTCTTGATGAGGACAGCAGCAGGGGGGGTCTTGGTGACGAAGGTGAACGAACGGTCAGCATAGATGGTGATGACAACGGGGATAATCAAACCCATATCGTTCTTGGTGCGTTCGTTGAATTCCTTGGTGAAGCCAGCGATGTTGACGCCGTGCTGACCAAGAGCAGGGCCAACAGGGGGAGCAGGGGTTGCCTTACCTGCGGGAATTTGTAATTTTACATAACCAGTTACTTTTTGTGCCACTGGGAGCACCTCCATTTTCTAATGTGGTTGGACGGAGTTTTGCAAAAAAACTCCTCCCACGGCGGATGCCCAAATAGCAAAGGGACATCCTAGGGGGGGTTAATTGATGGACTCGATATCACTCAACTTCAAATCGACGACCGTTTCACGGCCACTGAACATGGTGACACTGACACGAACTGTGCCTGCCTCCACGTCAATTTCTTCCAGTGTACCCACAAGCGATTTCAAAGGACCACTGGTGATTTTGATGGTGTCCCCGATTTGATACAGGACTTCCACTTCATATTTCTCAACACCCATGGCAGTAATTTCTGCCTCTGTGAGGGGAATGGGCTTATTGCCCGACCCGACAAAGCCAGTCACACCACGAACATTGCGAACCAAATGCCAAGTATCATCCGTCAGAATCATCTTGACCAAGACATAACCTGGGAAGACTTTGCGTTCCACAGTCTTAGGACCTTTGTCGGTGATTTCGGTGACGGTCTCCATGGGGATATTGACTTCATGAATCAAGTCGCCCATGTTGCGGTTTTCGACCGCCTTTGCAATGGTGGCCTTGACGGTCTTTTCATAACCAGAGTAGGTATGGGCTACATACCACTTTGCAGTATCTTCAGACATAATTTCACACACCTTTTAATGTCCGAACAGGTTGAGTAGGGCACTGATGAGCTGACCGGAGATTCCGTCGAAAATCCAAACAAAGACACCGACGATGGCGACACACAAAAGTACCGTACCTGTTTTGCTGGTGGTATCTTTGCGGTCAGGCCAGGTGACCTTTTTCAGCTCGCTTTTCATTTCACGAAGATAACGGGACAAATTGCCCTTTTTCTTCTTCTCGACAGGCTTTGTCTTTTTGGGGGCATCTGCCTTAGCGGGCTTTTTGGAAGCCTCTTTTTTGGTTTCCAGTTCTTTTTTTTCGTTTTCAGACAATGTCAGTCACACCCTTCTTTCGTATGAACAATGTGAAGAACCATTACTTCGTTTCGTTGTGAACGGTGTGCTTTCTGCAGAAGGGGCAGAACTTATTCAATTCCAAACGGTCAGGGGTATTCTTCTTATTCTTGTTGGTGTTGTAGTTACGCTGTTTACACTCAGAGCATCTGAGGGTGATTTTGATTCGTGCGCCGGCTTTTGCCATATCTCGGCACCTCCTTATACGATGTTCGGCTAGATTGCATGAAAAAACGTCGAATCCCGAGGTTTCTTCTCGCCACAGGAGAAACCGAATCCGACGCAAGAGAAAGACCTGAGGCAAAGTAAAAAAATTCGCCACAAGTCCCAAACAATCACGGTAGAAACGGCATCCATTGCCTCCCTATGTCCGCTTGTGGGTTTGGGGGTTGCCAAGGACGATACCGTAGAATCCTTGCCAAAAAAGCCCCCTTCATAGGTAGCGTTATGCTATCACAAAATTCCGCCCCTGTCAAGTATTTTTTTTTACAGTTTGTTCTTTATTTTGGCACATGCCCCCACACAGCCCCACAAACTATTGACAAAGAGAATCCCTAGCCTATATGATGGAAGAAAAAAACAACATAAAAAGGAGAAGGGTTTATCATGACAAGAATCATGGCGATTGACTACGGCGATGCCCGCACAGGGGTGGCGATTTCTGATTTGATGGGCATGCTCACGGGCTACTCCACCGTCATTCACAGCAAATGGGAGGACACAGTCATCGAAGAACTGGGCAAGCTCATTATCCAACACCAAGTGGGGGAGCTGGTTTTGGGCTATCCCAAAAATATGAATGGTACGCTGGGCATCCGCGCAGAAAAAAGCGAAGCTCTGGCGGAAAAGCTCCGCCAGAGCACGGGACTGCCAGTGACGCTCTGGGACGAACGCCGTACCACGGTCGATGCCCACCGCATCCTCAGCGAAACGGGCAACCGTGGCAAAAAACGCAAGGAAAAGGTGGATGCTGTGGCGGCATCTCTCATCTTAGACGGCTACCTGACCCGCAAACGTCTGCAAAACGGCGGGTAAGGGACAAGGACAGAGGTAGGTGTTTTTATAGAAGACGGGCGGATGATATCCGCCCCTACACTGTCCATTGGCTGTGGATGAGACCAATGAGGTAATATTCGCCCTCCACATTCTCAAACACCAATTTGAGGGCTGACCAGTCTATGCCCTCATAGGCAGGATTTTGTGCGGGGAAATAGAACTCCACAAAGTCCGCTTCGGGATAGGCAGTTTGCACATTTTCGATGGAATTGCCCGAAGCGTTGATGTGGTTGATGCCAATTTGCGGGGCGGTGCAGTAGTCCACAGGGAACACAAATTGTTCCATATAGTCTCCTATGGTATAGTCCAAGGGGAAACCACTGCCGTCCTGTATGCCCCAAGTGTATATTTCCGTATTGTTCTTTGCCTTTTCCAGTTCTTTTGGCATAAAACATAAATCATGTTCCAAGTCCACACTGGAGTAGGGTGTAAAGCGTAAGCCTTTTTCGGGATGTACCAAGTCTGCCAAAAGGGCAAAATCCTCTTGCTTGAGGGCATGCAGGGTCAAATAGCTCCGATGCAACAAATGGGGTTCTTTCATCTTGAGGGCAGATTGCTGGCTGTCTGGTAAATCGCCCTCTGTGCTCTGCTCGCCCGTGGGTGGGCAGACCTCGGTCAAGCTCGTCTGCGGTGGCTTGGAAAAAAAGTGTTCCCCCAAGACTTGCACATTGACCATCAAGCCCACCGCCAAGCCCAAAAGTGCAGTCACCAGACAAAAAAATGCTGTTTTCATACTACTCACTTCCTTAAATTGGGATGTTTTTACTACATTGTAACCCATATTGGACAAAATCGCAAGAAATATTAATATTAGATGATACATATATATGACCAATGATTTGGAGGTTATTCTTATGACAAATCGAGACAAACAATTCCACATCCACTGTGCAGAGGGCGAGGTAGGTCGTTATTGCCTGCTCCCTGGCGACCCTGGACGCTGTGCCGCCATTGCCGCCCATTTTGACGCACCCGTCCATGTGAGCCAAAATCGAGAGTTTAATGTGTACACAGGGACGCTCTTGGGCGAAAAAGTCAGCGTTGTGTCCACGGGCATCGGCGGGGCATCGGCTGCCATTGCCATGGAAGAACTGGTGGCCATTGGGGCAGATACCTTCTTGCGGGTGGGCACTTGCGGGGGCATTCGCTTGGATGTCCAGAGCGGGGATACCGTCATTGCCACGGGTGCCGTCCGTCAAGAGGGCACGAGCCAAGAATATGCCCCGCTCGCCTTTCCCGCTGTGCCCGATTATGCTGTGCTCTCCGCCATGGTCGATGCCGCCAAGCAGGCAGGTATGCCTTGGCACACGGGTGTTGTGCAGTCCAAAGACTCTTTCTATGGGCAACACTCCCCCCAGCGTATGCCCATTGCCTCGGATTTGCTCGCTAAATGGGAAGCGTGGAAGCGTCTGGGTGTGCTTGCCAGTGAGATGGAATCCGCTGCCCTCTTTACCGTTGCCGCCGCACTGGGTGTGCGTTGCGGGGCACTGTTCCACGTCATCTGGAATCAGGAACGAGAAAAGGCAGGGCTTGACCAGACCGAAACCCACGCCGTCGATACCGCCGTACAGCTGGGCATTGATGCCATCAAATTGCTCATTGCCCGTGACCGTGAGGCATAAGATAAGATAAGATAAGATAAGATAAGATTTTGGAAACAGGCATAGGGACGCAGGAGGGTAGGGGCATGGAAACACAGGTACTCTATGGCGAACAGGGCACATTGCACATCCAACGCTGGGAAACACGGGTGGACTTGACCCTGCATGTGCCCAATGACCAGCTGGGGCTTTACCGTGCTTGGGTGGCAGGAGACAGCGGAGAACGCTTTTTTCTGGGGACACTTTTGCCCCAAGAAAATCAGCTGGTCTTGCACCGTTCCCTCAGCCTTGCCCAGTTGGACTTGGCGCACTGTCTGCCCATTGTCTCTTGGGGTATGGAATTGTTCCACCGTTTTGCCGAGAGTAACTTGCCCCAAGGCTGGCGAGAACAGGAACACCCCGCCCAATTCCTGCCCCCTGAGAGTGAATTTATCCCGCTCTTGCAACAATACCCCAAGGCATTGGTCTGCCAACATGCCCAAGGTGTGCAAATCGCCCTGCCCGCCGCAGCAGAAGCCCCCTTTCCCCTGCCTGTGCTCTTTTGTTTTGCCCGTCTGCGGACGCTGGGCGGGAAAAACCACTGGGTTTTCCCCTTTGACCTTCTGGGAAAGCCCCAACTGCCCCCTTGAATCTGGGGGGCGATGTGTAGTATACTAAGGGTTCAAATGCCCAGCCGTGCCCCTGATGCTGGGGTAAATTTTTGACCCACGAGGAGATTGTATGGACTATTTCCACTTTGATATCCCAAAAAAAGACCTGAACGACCTTTCCAATCTCTCCCTCGCCTATGTCGGCGATGCGGTGTTTGAATTGATGATACGTTCCCAGCTCTGCCTGAGCGAAAAAGTCAGTGCAGGTAAGCTCCATAAGGCAGCCCTCGACTATGTCGCTGCCCCCCGTCAGGCGGAGATGAGTACCCGTATTTTGTCCCGTTTGACCGAAGAAGAACAAGAGGTGTTCCGCCGTGGACGCAACAGCAAAACCCATGCCATCCCCAAGGCGGCAAAACGCAGTGAGTACCAGTTGGCAACCGCCCTAGAGTGCCTTTTTGCTTGGCTGTTTTTGCAGGGCAAAACCGACCGCCTGAATGAACTTTTGGGCTATATGCTTCAGGAAGAAGCCCAGCCAGATGAGGGGAGGGTACACCATGCCCCTTGATGCCGTCTGCCTCTCTGCACTCTCCCAAGAATTGTCCAGTCAGCTTCTGGGCTGTCGCATTGATAAAATCCACCAGCCCAGCCGTGATGAGGTACTGCTTTCTTTTCGGGGCGGGGAGGGCAATTTGCGTTTGCTCCTCTCTGCCAGTCCCAGCCGACCCAGAGCACAGCTGACCCGCTTGCCCCGTGAGAACCCCGCCCAGCCCCCCATGTTCTGCATGCTCCTGCGGAAGCATTTTGCGGGGGCAAAATTGCTGGAAATTGTACAGCCCCCCTTGGAACGTCTCTTGCGTTTTGTCTTCGAGACCAGCAACGAACTGGGCGACCGTGTGCAAAAAGAGTTGATTTTGGAGGCGATGGGCAAGCACTCCAATTTGATTGTCATGGACACCGAGGGACGCATTGTGGATTGTCTGCGCCGTGTTTCCCAAGATATGTCCGCAGAGCGTCAGGTCTTGCCTGGTATGTTCTACCGCCTGCCACCCAATCAGGGCAAGCACAATTTGCTGCTCATGAACCAGACAGAACGCCAAAACTTGGCAAAACAGCTCCCGCAGGGCATACCCATGGACAGCTGTTTTGTCCAGTGGTTTGCGGGCATTTCGCCCCTGATTGCCCGTGAGCTTTCCTTGGAAATTGGCGGGGCAAGCGATGCCTTGGTGAGTGACCATGCCCCCCAGATGATAGACACCCTCTTACAGCTTTTGCGGAACGTCAGCAAGGGGCAGTACAGCCCCCACATGCTTCTGCGTCAGGGCAAACCCGTGGATTTCTCTTTCCGTCCCCTCTGGCAGTACGGCACGGAGAGCGAGAGCATTGCCATGTTGGATTTCGCCACCTTGCTGGATTCTTTTTATGCCGAGCGGGAGAGCTACGAACACATCCGCCAAAAGGGACAAACCCTCATCCGCACAGTGACCTCTGCCCGTGACCGTGTCGTGCGGAAATTGGGCTTTCAGAAAAAAGAATGGCTCGACACCCAAAACCGAGAAAGTTTGCGGGAAAAGGGCGATTTGATTACTGCCAACCTCTACCGTCTGGAAAAAGGTCTGCGCCAGTTTGAAACGGAAAATTTCTATGACCCAGATTGTGCCCCCGTGCGTATCACACTCGACCCACTGCTGACCCCCCAGCAAAACGCCACCCGTTATTACAAGCAATATCAAAAAGCCAAAACCGCCGAAGCCATGCTCACAGAGCAAATTGCCAAGGGTGAAAAAGAGGCATTTTATTTGCAAAGTGTCTTGGAGAGTTTGGCACTTGCCGAGGGTGTGCGGGATTTGGACGAAATCCGTCAGGAAATGGAGCTGGGCGGGTATATCCGCAGTCAGAGCAAGCAAAAAGGCAGACAAAAACCCAAAAAAATCCAGAGCAAGCTTTTAGAATGTCAATCCAGTACAGGTTTCCGCATCAGCGTTGGGCGCAACAACACCCAAAACGATATGCTCACCTGTCGCATGGCATCTCGTGGAGACATTTGGTTTCATGTGCAGGGCATCCACGGCGCACATGTCATTTTATGGACAGAGGGACAGGAAGTCGATGTGCAGAGCATGACCGAGGCGGCATCTCTCGCCGCTTGGTTCTCCCAAGGGCGCGGGGGCAATAAAATCCCTGTGGATTATACCCCCGTGCGCTACGTCAAAAAGCCCGCTGGTGCAAAACCTGGCATGGTCATTTACACCACCTACGAGACCGCCTATGTCAGCCCCACTGCCGAGGAAATGGACGCCCTCTTGCACCCCAGCACAGGAGAGACAGAAAACGGAGAAAACCCATAACATGCAAGATGCCCCCGACACAGTCGGGGGCATGGGTCAATCGTTGTCTACCAGCAGATTGTCTGTGCCATGGGCTTCAAATTCTGAGATGTAACCCTCGATGCGGTTTGCCAATTCGATATAATTGCTCTCGTCAATGGGGGCATCATTCATATCACGGCGCGCCAATTCTTCGGCGAGAATGTCGAAGAAGACGGTGTTTTCATAGTCCATAATGGCTTCATGAATGCCACCTTCCACAAAGGCACGGGAGGGAATGGCAATTTGCTGTCTGTATTCGGTCAAAATTTGCATTTGTTCCCTGTGGGCGAGGTCAAATAGCTTGCTCTCTACGGCGTCGTAATCTGGGATGCGGTCGTCTCCACGGGTGGAGTTTAAAATCCAATTCCCAATATAAACCAAATCCAACAGACGACGAAACTCTTTTCGGCTCAATTCTAAGTTCATACCCTATGCCTCCTTACGCTATGGATGTACTGAGGAATTGCATTTTATTATAAAAGAAAGATGCGTCCCTGTCAAAGGTATGGCAAAAAAATTTTAAGGAGAAGTCACAGT
>CAZSWQ010000036.1:0-14683 GCA_964611025.1 uncultured Ruminiclostridium sp. | reverse complement strand
GGGCCAAGTGTCAAGCAGGTTTTCGTGTGCCACCGCCTTGACGTCAAAACGCAAGAGGGTGAACGTCCACTGCATGATGAAGCCCATGCCGAAAACAAATAAAACCGTGCCCAACCCGATGGGTGCGCCCATGAGTGCCCCCAGACAGAGCACCGTGCCCTCCATGACGGTACGCACGACCCCAACCTTGGTCTTGGGGAAACGCTTGCACAGGGCGACCATGAGGGCGTCACGAGGGCCACAGCCCATGCGTGAGCCGATGTAGAGGTAACTCGCCAGAGAAATGATGACTTGTCCCAAGAGCATCATCAAAACACCACCGACGAGGCTGGTCATTTTTGGAATGATGCCCCAGAGGGCAATGATGTCCATAAATTTGCCGATTAAAACCGTATTGAGCGATGTCCCAAAACCGATTTTTTCTTTCAGCAGGATATCCAAGACCAAAATCCCTATGCCCGAGGCGATGACCATATCGCCCAGCGTACAGCCCGTCAGGAGGGACAAGCCCATGCTGAAAGCATCCCAAGGGGCAAGCCCGATGCATGCCTGCACGCTGGCATAGACCCCTAGGGCATATAAAAACAAGCCCAGACAGAGGCGTAAAAAGCGTTTGCTGTATGAGAGAACCATAGTTGCTCCTTTCTATATAGAAAAACAGTGTGGCGAGACTGGCTCGCCACACTGCAAAGCTTGTGGGTCAATGGGGAATTAGTACTTTTCGTTGAAACGCTTTTCGTAGAATTCCTTCATTTCGTCACGGAAGTTGGGGTGAGAGATTTCGATGAGCTGTCTTGCACGGGTACGCAGGGAGTTACCACGCATCAGTGCAATACCGTATTCGGTGACAACATAGAAGCTTTCAAAACGGCTCAGGGTGATGGGACGACCAGCTTCAAACATGGTTTCGATACGGGAAGCCTTCCCACCTGCTGCGGTGGAGGGCATAGCCACGATGGAAACGCCACCCTTGGAGATGGTAGCACCACGGACGAAGTCAACAAAGCCACCTGCACCAGAAACCTGACGGGTTGCGCTGATGTTGTCTGCAACAATCTGACCCATCAGGTCAACGGACAGTGCGGAGTTGACGGAAACCATGTTGTCGTTCTTGCCGATGACATAGGGGTCATTGATGTAGTCAACGGGATAGAATTCAACGGAGGGGTTGTCATCCACATAGTCGTACAGTTCCTGAGAACCGTTCAAGAAGGTAACAGCGGACTTGCCGATGTGAATCTGCTTCTTGCTGTTGTTGATGTTGCCCGCACGAATCAACTGCAAAACGCCGTCGGAGAGCATTTCGGAATGAACGCCCATGTCGTTCTTTTCGGTCAGGTAGGACAGCACAGCATTGGGGATACCGCCAATGCCCAGCTGAAGGCAAGCGCCGTCATTGATGAGGCTTGCACAGTGCTTACCAATCTGACGGTCGATGTCGGTCAGTTCGCCAGGAACGGAACCGTACAGTGCGTCATCTGCTTCGGTAGCGTAGTCAATGTCATCGAGGTGGATGGCAGTTTCACCGAAGGTACGGGGCATGTTCTTGTTAATCTGAACAATGACCATCTTAGCGCATTCCAGAACGGGCATGGTGAAGTCACAGGAGATACCGCAGGTGACATAGCCGTGCTTGTCTGGGGGGGAGACGGTCATGAGCAGAACGTCTACGGGCAAGTAACCTTCACGGAACAGATTGATGGAATCGCAGAAGTAACCAGGGGTGAAATCTGCACGGTTTTCAGCCAAGGGCTTACGCAGGCCAGGGCCAACGAACAGAGAGTTGTGCCACAGGTGCCCCTTCATTTCGGGCTTGGTGTAATCATAGGGACCAAGACCCAACATGTGACAGACTTCTACGTCCTTGTACTGGAGGTAGTTATCGGTCATTGCCTTAACCAGAGTTTTGGGTTCGCCGGTGCTGTGTGCCAGCACGACACGAGAACCATTGGGGATTTGCTTGACTGCTTCTTCAGCAGTGACAAACTTTGCCATAATGTAATCGACTCCTTTTCAATGTTGCAAATCAAATCGGAACTATCCGACACAATTCCTTATCAAAGTATACAAATAAAATGTCGGTTCGTAAAATGAATTATTCTTATGTTAACATTAGAAAAACTTATATATTATCTTCTTCCCGTAAAACATAACGGATGAAGTCACGGGTGAGGGGGGAAATATCCTTATTTTTGGGGAAAAGCAGGAAAATACTGCGGTGCAGGGTGGGGGTGCAGGGACGGATTTGTACCTGTTCGTCCACATCTATCAAGGCACGCTCTGGGAGGATGCTCATGCCAAAGCCTGCGCTCACGAGGGAGAGGATGGAACGCTCGTCTTGCCCTTGGTAGTGCAAAGACCCCAGCGTAGGGCTTTTGCTCAGGTGGTACTGCAAAGACCCCAGCGTAGGGGTTTTGTTCAGGTATTGCAAGACAATTTCGGGCAAACTGTCCTGATGGAAGAAGCCCACTTCGTTGCCCAGCTCCTCCAGAGGATAGGGGGAGGGCGGTTGGGTTTCGCTCTGGGGAAAGATGGCATAGAGCGGTTCTTGACGCAAAACCAGAGACTGCACCTGTTTGTGTTGGGGGGTTCTGCCCGTCACAAAGGCACAATCCAAATGCCTGTCTTGCATCATGGCTTCCAATTCCTTCGCACTGGCTTGCAGGAGGGTGAATTGCACCTGAGGTCGTTCGCTTTGAAAGCCTTGTAACAAGCGTGGACACTCGGAGAGTATTGTGCCCGCCTGCACCCCCACCCGCAAACTGCGGGATTCACTGCCCTGTAAGCTGGCAACGCAGGCATAGACTTGATTGTTTGCCTCGCAGACGTTGCGAATACGGGGCACGAGGTATTTGCCTTGCTCCGTCAAACGGACACCAGCACGGTCTCTGATGAGCAACTTGACGCCCAATTCTTCTTCCAGAGAACGAATCATCTGGCTGATGGCGGACTGGGTATAGCCCAATTCTTCGGAAGCCTTGGTGAGACTGCCTAAGTCCACGGTTTTTAATAGGGTTTCGTATTTTTTGATGCTCATGCCTGCCTCTCCTCCTGTGTGACGTAGTGATGGGGTATGCTCTAAGTTTTCGCCAGACGCACTAGAGCGGGGCGGTCGAGCAGGGTAATGCTCCCACGGGCGAGCGTGACCATGCCCTCTTGTTGAAAATGTTTCAGCATGCGACTGATGACCTCACGGGCACTGCCCAAATGCCCCGCTACTTGCTCGTGGGTCAGGCGAATGGTATCGCTCTGGGACAAATCCGCCTCCTGCAAAAGCAGGCTCGCCAGACGGGTGTCCAGTTTTTGGGTGAGCATTTGCTGCATCAGCCACATGACCTCGGAAAAATGACTGGCCATCAGTTCGTTGGTGTAGCGTGTCACGGGGAGCGATTCTTCCATGAGGCTTTGGTAGAAATTGCTGGGGATGTGCAGGGCAAAGGTGTCTTCGGCGGCGGAGACCATGACATCAAATTGCAAGCCATGGAAGATGCAGGATGCGGAGAGCAGACACATGTCCCGCTCGAATAGGCGATAGAGGGTCATCTCCCTTCCTTCTTCGGTGAGGGTGTAGACCCGCAACTGCCCTTTTAAAATCAAAAACAGTCCCGTACACTGTTCGCTGTCTCCGTGGAGCAGTGTCCCTTTTTTGTAGTGGATGGTTTGCATGCAGGCGAGACAGCGGTTTTGTTGCTCTGGGGTGAGTGCCTCCCAAAAGGGTAAAAATTGCAGTCCTTCCATGGCTCAAGCCTCCTGTTTTTGTAAGAGAAGCGGACGGGCTTCTGCGGCGAGGTAGAGCGAGCCGCAGACGACGAGGGCATCATCGTCCTGCCCCAGCTGGGGGTAAAGGCTGTCTATCGCCTCTGAGAGGCTGTCAAAGCCCTCTGCGTGGGGGCAACGCTCTTTTGCCTCTGCGACAAGCTCTGATACGGGGCAGGCACGGAGATTTTGCACGGGCACGGCATAAAAACGCTTTGCCTTGGGCAGGAGCAAGTCCAAAATTCCCCTGTGATTTTTGTCTGCCATGACCCCCATCATGAGGATAATGTTTTTCTGGGGCAGGGCATCGAGGGTTTCGGCGAGCACCTGTGCGCCTGCGGGGTTGTGTGCGCCGTCTAGGAGCACAAAGGGCGTCTGGGAGAGGACTTCCAAGCGGGCGGGCATGTGGGTCTCTGCCAGTCCTTGGACGATGTGGTGCTCTTGGATGGGCAAGCCCAAAATTTGGAGTTGTCGTACCGTCTCAATGACGGTCAGGCAGTTGTAAATTTGGATGCGACCAGAGAGGGATTTTCTG
This sequence comes from uncultured Ruminiclostridium sp., assembly GCA_964611025.1. GTDB lineage: Bacteria > Bacillota > Clostridia > Oscillospirales > Oscillospiraceae > Evtepia. The sequence goes on along the minus strand of CAZSWQ010000036.1, from coordinate 10,392 downwards.
TAGTGTGTCCCCTGATAGCGGAAGCGGGTATCGAAAGGATTTTCGTTTTCGATGTGCAGGCTTTGGGTGTCGGGGCAAATGAGCGGGCTGTGTGCCTTGGCACAAGCGGTTTCCAGTACCTGCAGGGCGGGGGCGTCTTGCAGGGGATAGACCACCGTGGGGGCGCTGGTCTTGATGATACCCGCTTTTTCAAAGGCGATTTTCTCCAGTGTGTCACCCAGTATGGCGGTGTGGTCGAGGGAAATGGAGGCAATGACCTGCACGAGCGGGCGGGGCAGGACATTGGTGGCATCGAAGCGACCGCCCAGCCCGACTTCCAGACAGACAATGTCGCAAGCGGACTCGTAGAACCACAAGAGTGCAAGGGCGGTCTCCCACTCAAACTGGGTGATTTCCGACCCTGCGTCCCGCAGGGTTTCCGCCGCCGTGGCAACACGGCTGGCGTAGGAGGCGAATGCCTCCTCGGAAATCATCTCGCCATCTATCTGCATACGCTCCCGAAAACAGAGCACATAGGGGCTGATGAACAGCCCCGTGTGCAAGCCCGCCGTCTGGCAGACCTGCGAGAGCATGGTTGAGGTCGAGCCTTTGCCGTTCGTGCCTGCGATGTGGACACAGGCGAGCTTCTCTTGGGGCTTGCCCAGTGCAGAGAGCAGGGCTTCGATGCGTTCCAAGCCCAGATGCACCCCGAAACGGGCGAGGGATTCCACATACTGCAAAGATTCTGGATAGGTCATGGCATGTCCTCCCCCAAGCGGTCGAGCAGTTGCGACAGGCTCTGGTGAAATTGTGGGTGGACGAGGTTCGGGGCAAGCTCACACAGGGGCAGGAGCACAAAACGTCGTTTGTACAATTCAGGGTGGGGCACAGTTAAGGTTTCCGTGTCCATGACCCGATTGCCGTAGAGCAAAATATCCACGTCCAAGGTGCGTTCTCCCCACCGACGCAGACGCAATCGTCCGCTGGCGGTTTCCAAGTCCTGACAGCGTTCCAAGAGTTCTTGGGGTGTATAGAGGGTGCGAATCTGCAAAACGCTATTGAGAAAAGCGGGCTGGTCGGTGACACCATAGGGGGCGGTTTCGTGCCGTTGGGATTCTGCCACAATTTGTATGCCACTGTCCTGCGAGAGTGCGTCGGTCACGCTCTGCAAATGCCGATGTTTATCGCCCAAATTCGAGCCCAAGCCCAAAAAACAGGTCTCCCAAGCACGGGTGATGCCGAGGGAGACATCTGCAAAGGGCAGGTTGATGGGGGCATGGGGTTTGTGCAGCGTGAGCGTCAAACGGTGGATGAGCGGGTATTGCAGGAGTAAATACCGTGCCAAATCATTGACCAGCGTTTCCAAAAGGTCATAACGCTGTTCCTGACAAAAATCCACTGCCGTCTGGGACAGTGCCCCGTAATCCACACTCAAACGCAAATCCTCACGGACACAAGCCGTATCCAGATACATTTGCATATCCAAGATAAAATGCTGTCCCTGTCGTTGTTCGCTCTCAAACAGCCCGTGGTATGCCCAAAATTGCAGACCCTTTATTTCGATGCAGTCCATATGCGTTCCTCCAAAATGGATTTGCTCATGGCGATTGCCTGCTTGTGGGCGGCAACGTCATGGACACGGACAAAACTTGCCCCCCCTGCCACTGCCAAGGCGGTCGATGCCACCCCGCCGATGAGACGCTCGTCCACGGGCAAGCCCAAGGCATTGCCAATGACGGACTTGCGGGAGACGGCAAAGAGCACGGGATAGCCCAGCGCACAAAGCTCTGCCGTGCGGTGCATGACCAGCAAGTTTTCCTCAGTGGTTTTTTGGAAGCCAACCCCAGCATCCAAAATAATGTTATCTTCTGCAATGCCCGCTGCACGGGCGAGGTGCAGGGTTTTTTGTATATCGCCCAAAAAGTCTGACCAGAAATTTTGATAGTCGTGCTGGGGGCGGTTGTGCATGAGAATACAGGGCAACTGAGACCTTGCGATAAGACTTGCCATCATACTATCATACTGCAAGCCCCAAATGTCATTGATGCAATCAATCAAGCCCAAATGGGCACGAATCACATCGCTTTTATAGCTATCCAGAGACAGAGGAATCTCAAATCTTGCCCGCAAGCCCTCCAAGATGGGGGCTAAACGGTCAATTTCCTCCTGTACGGAAATTTTCGTATGATTGGGGCGGGTCGATTCTGCCCCAATGTCCAAGATATCCGCGCCCTCTTGTATCATTTCCTCTGCCCGAAATAGGGCTTTGTCCAAGCTGTTGTAGCGTCCCCCGTCCGAAAAAGAATCGGGGGTCACGTTCAAAATGCCCATGACGTAGGCATTGTTTTGGGTATCAAACTGTCGTCCACCAATAATCATCGTTCCACTCCTTGGTTTTTTTCCTGCTCCTGCCAATAGCAAGCCTCCCGTGCCGCACAACAAAAACAATTTCGACTGGCCTTATCGGCACAGCGGAGCACCGCCCCCAGCAAATCCACCGCCTCATCTTTGCGGTTGTGGCTGGCAATCGCTTGGCAAATTTGGTCAATTTCTCTTTGGCAAAAGCCACTGTCCCCTAAAATCGCCACGGCGAGCGGTAGGCTGGCGTGGGCATGGGCTTGCCCCCGTTCGTACCTGACCGCTCGCCCGATGTCGTGGAGCAATGCCGTGGCATAGAGCAGGTCTTTTTCGAGCGGAAGCCCTTCCTCCAAAACCTGCAAATACATCAGCCGCGCCACGCTCAAAAGATGTTCTATGCCATGACAGCAAAAGATGCGCCCCTGTTCCAAGTGTGCAAGTGTCCCAAGGCAGTCTTGGAAATGGGGGTTGTGTAAGATGCGATTGACCCTTGCCATTGCTGTATGGCGTTCATTTTGCATAAAATGCCGTACCTGTGCGTTTGTGCTCACTACGCTGGTGATAGCGGTCAATGATGGCTTTGTCGTGTTCCGTGGCGATGCCCGTGTCAATATACTGGTCGATGGCACGGTAGGTCACACCCATATCGTCCTCGTCGGTCTGCCCTTCAAACAGCCCAGCGGAGGGGACTTTTTCGATGATGCTGGCGGGGGCTTCCAGATAGCGCAGGAACTCAAAAATTTCTTCGACACCCAAATCACTGATGGGGTTGAAGTCACAAGCACCGTCGCCCCACTTGGTGAAGTAACCCATATAGCGTTCACTGCGGTTGCCCGTGCCAGCCACCATGCGGTTTTCCGCTGCACCAATGGCGTAGAGCGTGACCATACGCAGGCGGGGGGCGATGTTGCCCAGAGCGGGGGCATTGAGGGTAGTCTGCGCAGAAAGCGTCTTGACCATCAGTGTCTTTTGTTCGGTCAAATCAATGACACGGGATGCGATGCCAAACTGCTTGGCAACGTCCATGCCGTCGTCCATATCACTGCCAAAATTGCGCTTGGATTCGCAGGGCATGAGGATGCCCACGGTGTTTTCACAGGCGGCCTTGCATAAAATGCCCACCAGAGCGGAATCCTTGCCCCCACTGTTGCCGTAGATGATGCCGTCTGCACCCGCATTTTTGACCAAGTCACGGATGAACGCAACACGCTTTGTAAATTCTTCTTGATAATTTCTCATGTCGGTGTTATCTCCTCTAGTGTGTTGATATATCTGTCAGGGCGGGAACATTTTCCCGCCCTGTTTCGTCCAAATTTATTCCACAGTGACGGACTTTGCCAAGTTTTTGGGCTTGTCAATGTCACAGCCATTTTCCTTTGCCACATAATAGGCAAACAGTTGCAAGGGGATGATTTCCGCTAGGGCATTGAACAGAGGCTCGGTGCGGGGGATGAAAATGACATCATCGGCTTCCTGCACAATGTCACGGTTGCCCTCCAGTGCGACCCCCAAGATGCAAGCACCACGGGCTTTGACTTCCTTGATGTTACTAATCATCTTATCAAAGAGGCGTTCGCAAGAGCACAGGGCAATGACCAGACGGTTTTCTTCGATTAAGGCAATCGTGCCGTGCTTCAGTTCGCCTGCGGCATATGCCTCGGAGTGGATGTAGGAAATTTCTTTCAGTTTCAAAGAGCCTTCCAAGCAGGCGGCATAGTCGTTGTACCGCCCGATGAAAAAGACATTGTCCCGTGCATGGTAGGTCTTGGCGAGGGCTTCCAAATTGGGGTTCAGGTCAATGGCACGCTGGACGAGCGAGGGCAGGGCACGGATGTCCGCCAGCAGTTGGTCAAAACGGTTCTGGTCGATGCGTCCCAGACGCTTGGCGAAGTAGACGGCGAGCAATTCTAAGAGGGCAACTTGCGTGCTGTAGCCCTTGGTGGTGGCAACGGCGATTTCAGGGCCTGCCCAAGTGTAGAGGACATAGTCCGACAATTTTGCAATGGTACTGCCCACGACGTTGACAATCGCCAGAACTTTTGCACCCATTTTTTTGCATTCTTTCATGGCGGCAATGGTGTCGGCGGTTTCGCCCGACTGGGAGACAACAATCAAGAGGGTGTGTTCATCTACGAGCGGGTTGGCATAGCGCAACTCACTGGCAAGCTCTGCCTGTACGGGGATGCGACACAATTCCTCAATGGCATATTTGGCATGGAAGCCCGCATAAAAGGCAGAGCCACAGGCGGTGATGATAATTTTATGGATGTCTTTCAATTCTGCGTCGGAGAGTGCGAACTTATCCAGCACGATTTCCCCGTCTTTGATGCGGGGTTCAATGGTCGCTTTGATTGCCTGAGGCTGTTCCATGATTTCCTTGAGCATGAAGTGCTCATAGCCGCCTTTTTCCGCTGCTTCGATGTCCCAGACCACACGGGTGATGTTGGCTTCTTTTTCCTTGCCCGTGGCATCATAGAGGGTGATGCCCTCAGGGGTCAGCTCGGCGAGTTCGCCGTCTTCCATATAAATGACGTTTTTGGTGTGGGAGATGAGGGCGGTCACGTCAGAGGCAAAATAGGAGGCTTCCACACCCACACCCAAAATCAGAGGTCCCGCCTCACGCACTGCAAAAATGCGGTCAGGTGCATCGGCACAGATGACACCCAGAGCATACGAGCCTTCCAGACGGGCAACGGTTTTCAAAATGGCGGTTTTCAAATCACCCGTGTAGGCTTGGGCGAGCAGATGCACGACCACTTCCGTGTCGGTTTCGCTCTGGAAGACCACACCCTTTGCCTGCAATTCCGCCCGCAGTGTGGCGTAATTTTCAATGATGCCGTTGTGGACAATGGCAAATGTTCCGTCTTCGCTCATGTGGGGGTGGGCGTTTGTGTCGGTGGGTGCGCCGTGGGTTGCCCAGCGGGTGTGCCCGATGCCAAATGTCCCGTGCAAATCGGGGGTGCTTTCGGTTTTGGCACGGAGATTTTTGATGACCCCCGTGGTTTTGACCATCTGCAATTTGCCTTCCTGTCCGATGGCAATGCCAGCGGAGTCATAGCCTCTGTATTCTAATTTGGACAAGCCGTCCAACAAAATCGGTGCCGCTTCGTTGCGACCTGTAAAACCAACAATTCCACACATAGTGTAAGATACCTCCTTGGGCTGTGCCCCCAATGCGGGAGCGGACAGCGTTCTTGTTGTTCATTTTCCCACAAATGTCCGCATTTTGCAATGCTTCTTCTGAAATCTAGGGCTTGTGCCTGTTTTCTGGGAAAAATTCCTTGCAACGAGCGGGGAAATACGATAGTATAAAAGATATTTTGTAAAATTTTGTAGGAAAAAAGGAGGTGGGGTCTATGTTTTCGCTGGCACATATCGTGGTCTTGCTCTGGACGGTATGGAGCATTCCGCTGTTTTGTCGTGCCTTTGTCCAGTACACAGAAAAAGTGCAACAACTGTATTTTCTGGGATTTGCGGGTTTGTGTTTGTGTTTTGACCCCTTGTATTGGGTCTGGGAGTGGCAGAACTTTGGGCGTTTGCATTGGGCAACCACCCTGCCCTGTTACCTCTGTTCGCTGTTTTGGATACTCTTGCCCTTGGCAGTTTTGGGAAAAGGCACGGTGCAGCAAATTGCCAAAAGCCACATTTGTACCCTCAGTTTTCTCTGCGGGGTTTTGGGCTTGGTCTTCAACGTCTATCTCAATCAGTATCCCTTTTTCTCCTTTGTGCCCCTGCGGAGTTTGCTCTATCACTATCTGATGATTTTGGTCGCCTCTTTGTTTTGGGCAAGCCGTCGCTACCGCCCCCAGAAGGGCGATGCCCTGCGGAGCATCTTGCCTGTCTTGCTCTTGCTGGGCATAGCACAGGGCTTGCACCTGCGTTATGGCTGGGATTATTGCTATACGGCAGGTGGGCTGGGGACACCCTTGGCACTCTTGAGTGCCCGTGTGCCTGTTGGGGTCTTTTTGTGTTTGCTCTATGGCACGATGCTTCTCCTCTTGGGGCTGTTTTATGCCCTATATTTTGGGCAGAAAAAAAGCGGAGCGTCCCAGAAGAACGCTCCGCAAAGGGTATTATGATAAGATGTTTGTGGCTTAGTTTTCGCCGTGTTCCAAAAGATACCGCTGGTAGTTGGCATTTGCCTCTTGGATGAAGTCGCTGTCGTTTTGCTTTTCGGGCGGGATATATGCCTTGCCCGGTTCACGCTGACGCAATTCAAATTTACTGATGGCATCTTTGAGCACACGGGCATTGTCGTTGATTTCCAGACTGGAGGCGGCGGTCTGTTCGGTGATTGCGGCGGTGGAGGAGACTTCCGCAGCGACGGACTGGATGCTGACATCGACCTCACGGATGTGGTTGTGCTGATTATGGGTTTGCTCGTAGATGTCTTTCATCATGTGGGTGAACTGTTCCACTTCGCTGAGGATGCCTTGCAAATCTTCGGCGGTGTGTTCGGCGAGGTCACGTCCTTGGTTTGCATTGTTGACGCTTTCCATAATCATGGTGCTGGTTTGCTTGGCTGCCTCGGCACTCTTGGAAGCAAGGTTACGCACTTCGTCTGCGACAACAGCAAAGCCCTTGCCCGCAGAGCCAGCTCTGGCGGCTTCGACGGCGGCATTCAGTGCCAAAATATTGGTCTGGAAAGCAATGTCCTCAATGACCTTGTTGACCTTAGAGACTTGGTTGGCAGAATGGGCGATGCTGTTCATGGACTGCACGAGGTCGCCCATGGATTGCTTGTTGCTTTCGATGTTGTTTTTGACCCGCTCGGCATATTGGGTGGCTTCCTTGGAGCGTTCTTCGTTCAAGCCCGCCAGCTGATTGATGTTGTCAATGGCTTTGCTGAGTTCTTCAATGATAGCACTTTGGCTGATGGCACTTTCTGCCAAGGTGTTATTGACTTGCGAGATTTCATCTGAGCCAGAGGCAACGGCACTTGCGACCTGCAAAAGCTCACGGTACATGGCATCGTTGGACTGCACGAGCTTATAGAGGTTTGTGCCCAGTTCGTCCTTGTCGGAATTGATGTCAACAAAGACGGTCATATCGCCGTCTGCCAGCCGTTTGACGACGTGGGAGTTGCTTTTGATGGTCTGAATCATGCGGGCAAAGGAGTGTTGCATGATGTCAATTTCAAATTGGCTGTCAAGCTGGACATCTGCCATGAACTTGTCCACATCGACGCTGACGTCACCCAGAGCGATTTTTTTGGTAATGTCCGTCATTTCAATCAGGGGGTCAATGACGACACGGTTGGTGAAGCGGTACATGCGATAGAACAGGAAGCAGGCAATGAGCATGAGGGCAGTGATGACACTAGCACCTTGTAAAATGACGGCATCGTGATGGGCTTCCTGTTTAATAATTTCTGCGTCTTTCAGGGCAATGCGTTCATCGAGTTTTTTCATGAGACCTTCCAAAGCAGGCAGCAGCTTTGTTTTGTAGATGGATTCCCGTTCTGCTAGGAAGAGACCCTTGGCGAGCACTTGGGAAGCCGTTTCATGAATGGTGTTGTGGTCGGCTTCGATGCTGTTGAAAAATGCCTGAGATTCGGGGGATTGTTTGACATAGTCGCCATACATATCCTTGCCCAACTGACAGGCTTTCGGGTCAAGAGAACCTGTAAAGGCATCGCCCCAGAGAATGGAGGCGTTCAGATGGTTGACCCAAGCATAATGGTCGGATTTTGCGTTGTTGAGTGCAATAATGCTGTTTGTGGTTTTGGCTATGGCATTTTTACTGCTGCACAGACGCTGGGTCGTGAGACCGAAAACCACCAAAATCAACAGAAGAAATATACCGTAGAGTAGAAATTTGCGCCCAAAAGCGCGCTTGAGAGAAATGTGATTTCCATTTCCTAACATACTCTGTATGCTCATATAGACCCTCCTCAAAAAATGCAAGAAAACAATAAGTGCAGGTTTTTTATCTGTTCTCATCCGTTCTTGTCCGCTGGTGTCGATACGCTTTCTTTATTCCCTCCTTGATGCGTCTAATATACTGCGGTCATGCGTGATGACACGGGGAAAATGGGACGAAAAACATCATTATTATCATAACGCAAAAATTGGAGCAATTCAACCATAAAGAGCAAAATTTGACAAAGTCTTTTTATCAGCCATATATTTTGCGATAATCTGTCAAATTACCACAAAAACTTGTCAATTTTTCTGGATAACACATCTACTTTGCAAGAGCATTGTCTTTTCTTGCTGCTTGTGATATACTTTGTTCAGAATTGATATGTGATGATAATAAGGAGATGCCCATGCAACAAAAACAATTTACCGTGACCGAGGAGACGACTTTATTGCCCTTTTTGCGGGAGCACATGACGGGCATGGCACGCAATGCCGTGAAATCCCTGCTCGCCAACAAACAGGTCGCCATTGATGGCAAAATGAGCACGAAATTTGATGCTGTTTTGAAGGTCGGTCAGCTGGTGTCCATCGCCCCGCCAGGAGAAGCCTTTGTGCGTCTGGACTTCAAAATCCTCTTTGAAGACGATGCCCTCATCGTGGTGGATAAACCCGCAGGGCTTTTGACCATCGCCAGCGACAAGGAAAAAGAAAAAACCGCCTACCATCAGGTACGCGCCTATGTGCAGGCGAAAAACCCCAAGCACCGCATTTTTGTCGTCCACCGTTTGGATAGGGATACTTCGGGTGTGTTGGTCTTTGCCAAAAATGAGAAGCTGAAAAAAGACCTGCAAGACAACTGGGAATTTTTCGTCAAGCACCGTGTCTATGAAGCCGTAGTCGAGGGCAGATTGCCACAGAGCACGGGCACAATCGAATCCTACTTGCACGAGACGGCGACCCACTTGGTCTATTCTGCTAGCCCCAAGGGGGGCAAGAAAGCCGTCACGAAATACGATGTGCTCCGCACCGAGGGCAAATATAGTCTGGTGCGTCTGTACTTGCAGACAGGGCGGAAAAATCAAATTCGTGTCCACATGAAAGAGGCAGGCTGTCCCGTGGCGGGCGATAAGAAATACGATGCCAAGACCAACCCCATCCACCGCTTGGCACTGCATGCCTCCAGCCTCAGCCTGACCCGCCCCGACACCAACGAGACCCTCACTTGGACAAGCCGTCTGCCCCGTCTGCTCGCCAACCTCGTCCCCCAGAATCAGGAGAAATGAGCATGCAAACACAGTTCTTACAGGGGCGCATCCCCTACCGCCAGCAGGGCGGGGGCGCAAAACAAACGCTTTTGATTTGCCACGGCTTCGGGAGCAGTCAGCAAAGCCCCACCGTGGAAGCCCTGCACGAGGCGGGCAAAACTTGGGGTGTGGATACGGTCAGCTTGGATTTTCCCGCCCACGGCGAGAGCCATGACGCTGGGGATAAGTTGCGTTTGGCACAGTGCCTGTCCGACCTCCATGCCGTGGAACAGATGATTTTGACCCAGAACCCCCAGACGGAATTGCTGTATTTCGGCTCGAGCTTCGGGGGCTATGTGACGCTCTTGCATTTGGCAAGCGGAAATGCACGGGGAAAAAAAGCCTGTCTGCGTTCCGCTGCCATTGATATGGCGGGCATTTTGCGGGGTTTCTTTTCGGCAGAAGGGGGTTTTTTCTGGGACGAGCGGGGCATTTGTGATTTGAGCCAGACATACGAGCGGGACTTTTTCATCACCAAAGCCTTTGCAGAGGATTTGACAGAAAATAGCCTCTTTGACCTCTATCCCATCGACCCTGCCCCTGCCCTTGCCATGGTACACGGGGCATGCGACAGCACCGCACCCCTGCACGATGCCGAAGCCTTCGCCCGCCTCAGCGGGGCAAGCCTCACGGTCATTCCCAACGCTGAACATCGGCTCATGGGTGCGGGCGAATTGGAGCAGGTTTTGGCGGTATTGCGGGTATTTTTATAAATTTTTACTTTTTTGAAAAAAGTGCTTGACTTTTTCGGATAAGCTGTTATAATAACCATTGTCGTCTGCGAGACGGCACGAAAAACAGCAAAACATCTGGAGAAGTCGCGTAGTCCGGCCGAGCGCGCACGATTGGAAATCGTGTAGGCCCCAAAAGGGTCTCGAGGGTTCGAA
>CAZSWQ010000035.1:0-14765 GCA_964611025.1 uncultured Ruminiclostridium sp. | reverse complement strand
CTACGGTCGCATAGAAACCCCCGTTCATCCTGCCTTCCATTATACATTATAATATAGGAAAAAATGCAGATTTGCACGAAGGGGGAAATTATGGTATAGTGAGGCATCTTTTTGAGAAAGCGAGGTCCCCCCATGCCCATTCGTATCCCCGATTCGCTCCCCGCGCGTGCCACTCTGGAGGGCGAAAATATCTTTGTCATGACCGAATACCGTGCGCTCCACCAAGACATCCGCCCTCTGAAACTGCTGATTTTGAACCTCATGCCCACCAAAATTGTCACGGAAACACAACTTCTGCGCAAACTCTCCAATACACCCTTGCAAATCGAAGTCGAGCTTTTGCAAACGGCAAGCTATGTGGGGCACTATACCGATACTTCCCATTTGGACTCCTTTTATACCACCTTTGCCCAAATCCGTGAGGAATTTTTTGATGGTATGATTATCACAGGCGCACCCGTGGAAAATTTTGACTTTACCCAAGTCGACTACTGGGACGAGCTGTGCGAGATTATGGAATGGTCGAAAACGCATGTTCATGCCACCTTACACATCTGCTGGGGCGCACAGGCGGCACTTTACTACCATTATAATATCCCAAAATATACCCTAAACGAAAAGCTGTTCGGCGTGTTTGAGCACCGTCTTTTGAAGCCCTCCTCTCCTCTGTTCCGTGGTTTTGATGACGTATTTTTTGCACCACACTCCCGCCATACTGAAATCCACGAGGAAGACGTCCGCAAGGTGGACGAGCTGGAGATTTTGGCACTGTCCGACGAGGCGGGTGTGTTTGCCATCAAGAGCCAAGACAGCCGTCATTTCTTCTTCCTCGGGCACCCAGAATACGACCCCGAAACACTCGCCCTCGAGTATTTCCGTGATGTGGATAAGGGCTTGCACATTGCCGTGCCCCAACACTATTTCCCCCAAGACAACCCCCAAAATGCCCCCATTGTGCGTTGGCGTTCCGCTGGGCAGCTGCTCTACACCAACTGGCTCAACTACTACGTCTACCAAACCACACCCTACCAGCTGGACAGCATGACCGACGCTTGACCGAAACAGGCGAACAGGGATGCACGGGCGGATGATATCCGCCCCTACATTGCCGACATTGGTTTTTATATGTGTAGGGGACGATGCCCACATCGTCCCACCCCGTATGGCAAGGGACAGGGTCTTTCATTGTTCATTCTTTACTGTGACTGCTGGAAACCAGCCCGAGCATGGCATAGAGGGTGAGGAGGGATGAACCGCCGTAGCTGAAAAAGGGCAAGGTCAAGCCGACCACAGGGGCAACAAAGAGACACATGCCCAGATTCAAAAGGCTCTGTATCGCCAGAACACCCCCGACACCCAGACAGACCAGCGACAAAAACGGTGTGGGCGCACGATAGGCGAGAAAGGCACAGCGGAAGACCAAACCCAGCAAGAGCAAACAGATGCCCAAACAACCCCAAATCCCCATCTCTTCCCCCGCCACGGAAAAAATAAAATCCGTGTGTCTGGCGGGCAGGGCAGAGGAGGCGGGGTTTTGTGTTTGCAAGCCCTGTAAAAAACCCTGCCCGCTCGTCTCGCCAGAACCGATTGCAAGAAGACTGCGCAACTGCTGAAAGCCCTTCCCTTGGGGGTCAAGTCCGTGGTCGAAGACCACCAGAAAACGCAGTTGTATATAGGAAGGGAGCTTTTGCCAGAGCACCGCCCCCGCCCCGACTGCCAAAACTGCCCCCAAGAAACACCAGCGCCAAGCCAGCCCCACCGCAAAGAGCAGATGTGCATAGAGCAGGAGATAGACCAAAATCATGCCCATATCGCCCGAAACCACAAAGACCAAGGCACACAGCCCCAAAACCCCAGCCGTCAGCCCCAAAATTACTTTTGCTTTCTGGACAGAATACCGACTGAGACAGAGGGCGAGGAGCAGGACAAACACCACTTTGACCAGTTCGCCAGATTGCAGATGAAAGCCCAAGGGCAAATTGAGCCAGCTTTTGTTGCCTGTGCCGTCCTCCATGCCAAAGGGTATCAAGAGCAAGAGCAAACACACAGCACCCCCCAAAAGCCAAGACCAAAACCGCTCTGTCAGGCATTCCACATCCCAATGGTTCAGCCAAAAAAACACACCCACACCCAAAACAGATGCCAGTGCCTGCTTATAAACCAAAGGGTGTAAGCGGACATCATAGCGGGTGGCACTGTACAAAAGGCACAAACCGACCAGATTTGCCAGAATACACAGCCCAAACAGCCACGCATCCGCACGTTTTTCTTGCAGGGGCACAGAGAACACCTACTTTCTCCCTTGCCAAGTCCTAGGGTTGGCTGGTACAATAAAAGAGACTGAAACAACTTTGGAGGAACAAACTGTTTATGGAACGACAATCGAACAGCGAGCAGGACACCGAAGCCATCGGCGCAAGCTTGGCACAGAGGCTTTCCCCCGGCTGTGTGCTCGCCTTTTCAGGGGATTTGGGTGCGGGGAAAACCGCCTTTGTGCGGGGGCTGGCCAAGGGGCTTGGCATCACCGCCCGTGTCACCAGCCCCACTTTTACCATTGTCAACGAGTACGAGGGGGGCAGACTGCCCCTTTTCCACTTCGACCTCTACCGCATCGACGACGAGGAAGCACTCTTTGACATTGGCTGGGAGGATTTTCTCAGCCGTCGAGGGGTCTGTGCGGTGGAATGGAGCGAGAACATTCAGACCCTCTTGGACGGTGAGCGGGTCATCCACATTGACATCCGCCGTGGGGCAGAAGACCACCAGCGTAAGATTTCTATCACAGGGGAGGAGGGCGAGGCATGAAAAAAAACATCAAGGTATTGGCACTGGAGTCCTCTGCCACCGCCGTTTCCGTGGCACTGTGCGAGGACGAAAGCCTGATTGCCCAGAGCTTTTTACACAACGGGCTGACCCACAGCCAAACCCTGCTCCCCATGGTGGAGAGCCTGCTCCAGCAAGCGGGCTGGACGATGCAGGACATTGATTTGCTGGGCATTGCCGCAGGTCCTGGCTCGTTTACGGGTTTACGCATCGGTATGGCGACTGCCAAGGGGCTTGCTTGGTTGCATGATACACCTTGTGCCGCCTGTTCCACCTTGGAAGCCATGGCATGGAATGCCGTCGGCATGGTGGGGGAACTCTATGCCGTCATGGATGCCCGTCGGGGACAAGTCTATCATGCCCACTTTTCCTCCGACGGAAGCAGTATCCGCCGTTTATCCCCTGACCGTGCCATTTCTCTGGAAGCCCTCGCCCAAGAAGTCAAAGACAGAGAGAGCATACCCATTTTCATCGGAGATGGTGCAAGGGTGATGGCAAAATATTTTGACAGCATTGGGCAGGCATTCCGCCTCGCCCCCCAAAATATCCGCCTGCAAACCGCTTGGGGTGTAGCGCGCCTCTCTTTGGAATTGGTTTTACAGGGCAAAGTCCAATCCGCCGACCACCTCGCCCCCCAATATCTGAGGCTGTCCCAAGCTGAACGAGAACGTCAAGCACGTTTACAAAAAGGAGACGCAACATGAGTGAACAACTACACATATTGAACCATCCCCTCTTGACACACAAATTGACCATTTTGCGAGACCAAAATACGGGTGTGCGTGATTTTCGAGAAATCGTTTCGGAAGTCGCCATGCTGGTTTGCTACGAGGCAACCCGTGACCTAGCCCTGAAAGACATCAAAATCACAACCCCCGTCACCACCTGCACCGCCAAAACCCTTTCGGGCAAAAAGCTGGCGATTGTCCCCATTTTGCGGGCGGGCATTGGCATGGTGGAGGGCATTTTACAGCTCATTCCCGCCGCCAAGGTCGGGCACATTGGACTCGCCCGTGATGAAGCCACGCTCGAGCCCGTGGAGTATTACTGCAATTTGCCCTCGGACATTGCACAGAGAGACGTACTTTTGATTGACCCCATGCTCGCCACGGGCGGGTCTGCCTCCGCTGCCATTGACCTGCTCAAGCGTCACGGTGTGGAGAATATCAAACTTTTGAACGTGGTCGCCGCCCCCGAGGGTGTAAAACGCATTGCCCAAGACCACCCCGACGTGCCCATCTACTGTGCCACGCTGGACGAAGGGCTGAACGACAAGGGCTATATTGTCCCTGGCCTAGGCGACGCAGGCGACCGCATTTTCGGCACGGAATGAGAAAACAAGGGCATTTTGTCGCAGGGAAAAACTTTTTCAAAAAAGCTGAAAAAAGCTGTTGACATTCCCCGCACCCTGTGCTAGAATATGTCTTGCGGTTGAGAGTTCAGTCGCACGACATGCGCGAGTGGTGGAATTGGCAGACTCGCTAGATTCAGGTTCTAGTGTTCGCAAGGACGTGCGGGTTCAAGTCCCGCCTCGCGCACCAAATGAGAAACCCCCGAACTTCGGTTCGGGGGTTTTGTTTTGTTCAGGCAGGGTTCGTGCTGTCGGGACGATGCGGGCATCGTCCCCTACTCCCTCCCCTATCAAAGCCACGCAGTAGTAGTGGTAGAGAGATTGTCTCAGGCATGGTTTTATATTTCATTTTTCATGTTTCACTTTTCATTCTTCGTTTTGATGCGGGCATGGTTTTGTATTTCACTTTTCACGCTTTACTATTCACTTTTCGCTTTTCATTTTTCATTGAAAACGCAAAAACTCCCTTGAACATTTGTTCAAGGGAGTTTTGTTTGGTGCCGGTGGCCGGACTCGAACCGGCACGATGTCACCATCGGTGGATTTTGAGTCCACTACGTCTACCAATTCCATCACACCGGCACATAGACAGAAGCTGTCTGCTCAAACAGTATAACACAGCTCCATGGGAAAATGCAAGGTTTTTTTTGAGAAAAACCAAAGTTTTTTTCGGAAGATTTTTGGGTCGGGGAATCCGCTCGAAAATGTCTCAGTCTTTTTGTGAAAAATGATATAGGAAAGAGGGCGAAAATGTGGTATCATGAAAGGCAAGCATGTCCGCCACGAGACAGCCAAAAAAGGAGCGTTTGCCATGAAACATGCCCTCTTATACAGCCTGCTTTTCGGGCTATTCTGCCTCTTGCCCAGTGGCTGTGTCTTCCAAGAGGCAGAAGAACTCTTTGCCATTCCCCGCACCTCGGAGACCTATCAAAATCTCCAAGAAACCGTCCACGAGGTCATGCAAGATGCCAAGGGCATTTCCCCCCTCAGTGGCAACCACACCCAAACCTTGCAACTGGTCGATTTGGACAACGACGGCACACCCGAAGCAATCGCCTTTTTTCGCAACGAAAGCGAAGAATGGCCACTCAAAATCGCCATTTTCAAGCAACAAGAGGACGATTATCAGCTCTATGCCCAAATCCATGGGGCAGGCAACGACATTGAGTGCATCGAATACCAAAATCTGGTGGAAGATCAGAGCTTGGAAATTCTCGTTAGCTGGCAGGTCAGCCCCTCGGTGCGTACTCTGGTGGCATACAGCATCCACGAAAACCAAGTCACCGAAGTCCTGCGCAGTGGCTACAGCAGTTATCTGGTCATGCCCATGCACGACGAGGAACACACCGATTTGCTCCTCCTCCAAAAAGAAGCAGGTCTCCTCACCAGTCGGGTGGAGCTGTATACAGGTGTGGGCGGGGTCATGGAATTTCACTCCTCTGCCCCGCTCTCCGAGGGCATTACCACCGTGCAGGTCTGGGAAAAAGGTCTCCTCACCAACCAAAGCCCCTGCTTTATGGTCACCTCCGAGCTGTCGGGCAACAAGTACACCACAGATATCTTTGCCCTCAAGGGCGATAGCCTCCAAAACATCACGCTGGATTCGGAAAGCCGTATCAGCCTTTCCACGCTTCGTCAGCACACGGGCGTACTGCCCACCGACATCAATGCCGACGGCATCAGTGAAATTCCCATCAGCACCACCATACCCAGCCCCCAAAACGGCAAGGGCGAAAATTTTTGGAACATCGAATGGAAGCAATTCAACGAACGGGGCTATGCCACCACTGTACTATCCACCTACCACAACAACAGCGACCGCTGGTATCTCTCTCTGCCCAGCTCTTGGAAAGACAACATCACCCTCCACCGCCCCGAGCACACCACGGCGGGAGAGCGTGCCGTGGTCTTCTCCCATTGGCAGGGAGACGACAGCATCCTCCCTGTGCCTTTCCTCAGCATTTACCGCCTGACGGGCAACAACCGCCACAGCCATGCCACCGAGGGCAAGCGTTTTATTTTGACCGCCGATGCCGACACCATTTATGCCGCCGAATTTCACGAGAGCAGCTGGCAGTGCGGGCTGGACAAAAATAGTCTCATACAGCGTTTCCATCCCTTTTGAACGGGGCAAATGACCACGCAAAAACAATGCGTGCCTGCGACAAGCGGAAAGGTCAAGATGAGATGTGCGGAAGGGTCAAGATGAGATGTGCGGAAGGGTCAAGACCCTTCCCTACAACAACACGACGACAAAAAGGAGTGTATGTCCCCATGAAAAAAATTCTGGTCTTAGAAGATGAAGACAATATCCGCAGTTTCATTGTCATCAACCTCAAACGGGCAGGCTATGAGGCACTGGAAGCCGCCACAGGTGAAGAAGCCTTGGAACAACTCCGCCTCTATCCTGACATCCGTTGCGCCATTTTGGATATCATGTTGCCCGACATGGACGGCTTCGAGGTCTGCCGTCGCATCCGTGCCGCCAACACCAAAATCGGTGTCATCATGCTCTCCGCCCGCACACAGGAAATGGACAAGGTCACAGGTTTCATGACAGGGGCAGATGATTATGTGACCAAACCCTTCTCCCCTGCGGAATTGACCGCCCGTGTGGATGCATTGTACCGCCGTGTCGGGGGCGAGGGCATTGACACCTGCGAAATCCGCCACGAGCCTTTTGTCCTAAACATTGCCAAACGCAGTTTGGAAAAAGACGGAAAACATGTAAAACTGACCCAAGTGGAATATGCCCTCATGAAATTGCTCATGAACCACCCTGGCAAGGCATTTTCCCGTGAGGAAATTTGGCACAGCGTTTGGGAAGAACAGTATCTGGGCGAATTGAAAATTGTGGACGTCAACATCCGCCGTCTGCGGGTCAAAATCGAGGACGACCCCACCCGCCCGAAGTATATCACCACCGTTTGGGGTTTTGGGTACCGATGGGCATTTTGACTTCTCCCCTGCGCCAAGAAGGACATGCCGTCACCCTCTGGCACATGCGGGGTATACAAAGACGCTGGATGCTCAATAATTTGGGTATTGTCTCCCTCATGCTCCTGCTTTTGGTCGTGGGTTTCGCCTTCGTCACCGCCAACAGCTATTATTCCAACCTCCGCACCGCCATGGAAAGCCGTGCCTTGGTCGCCACCAACAGCATCAGCATGTATGACACCCGCACGGAATATATCAAGGCGGCACGGAATTATGTCGAGAGTTTTCCCGATGGCTCTCATTTGGAATTGCAATACGTCAGCCAGACAGGACATGTCAACGACTCCTCCTACAGCCTCACCATTGCAGGCTCACCCGCCAACAGCCCCGATGTGCTCCTCGCCCAAACCGCCCCCGATATTCAAAATTGGATGGGCAAAAACCCCCTCACGGGCGAGCGGATTCTCTCCGTCTCCGCCCCCCTGATTTATCAGGGCGAATTTCTGGGCATTTTGCGCTATGTGACCTCCCTACGTCTGGTCGACCGACAAATTATGTTCAATTGTGGTGTTACGGTCGCCCTTGCCACCACCATTTTAGCCTTCATCTATTTTGCCAATGCCTATTTTGTCCGCTCCATTGTCGACCCTGTGGTACAAATCACGGGCATTGCCAAGCGGATTGCAGCGGGGAGCTATGGCATACAGCTCGAACGCAAAGCCAATGCCAATGCCGACGATGAAATCGCCGACTTGACCGATGCCATCAATGATATGTCCCGCAGCATCAAATTGGCGGAAAATATGAAATCCGAGTTCATCTCCTCCGTGTCCCACGAATTGCGTACCCCCCTCACCGCCATCAATGGCTGGGCAGAAACCATCATGAACGGGGGCAGTCAAGACCCTGCTGACGTCAAAAAAGGCATGGCGATTATTGCCAGCGAGGCAAAACGCCTGACCAAGATGGTGGAGGAACTGTTGGAATTTTCCCGCATTGAAGACGGACGTTTTACCCTCTCCGTCGAGCCTGTCGACATCAAAGCAGAATTTGAAGATGCCGTGTACACCTATCGGGAATTTTTCGCCAGTGAGGGCATACGTCTCAGCCACAGCGACTGCGAGGAGGAATTTCCCCCCTTCGATGGTGATCCCGCTCGTCTGCGTCAGGTCTTTTGCAATCTTCTGGACAACGCCGCCAAACACGGTGGCTCTGGCAAACGCATCGACACCGCCATCGCCCCCGACGGCGAAGATGCCCTCACCATCACCATCCGTGATTACGGACAGGGCATCCCAGAAGACGAATTGCCCCATGTCAAATACAAATTCTATAAGGGCAGTTCCACCGCCCGTGGCAGTGGCATCGGGCTTGCCGTCTGTGAAGAAATCATCACCCGCCACGAGGGCACTTTGACCTTAGAAAATGTAGAAGCACCCGAAACGGGTTGTCGTGTCACCATCCGTTTGACTCTGAGGACGCACCAAACATGAGTACACGTTCCCCACGCTTTGCTCTGGCAAAGCCATCCCCAAGACAGAGCAAGGAGGTCAGCATGTTACAAGAAAGAAAACACCGCATCTTTCGCACCACCATTGCGGGACAGGCACTCATCGAGGGCATTTGTCTCGCTGGCCCTGACAAACGTGTCATGGTCGTCCGCAAGAGCAACGGCGAACTGGAAACTTGTGTCGAACCCTATGCACCCTTGGAACGACGCTATCCCCTCTTGAATTTGCCCTTTTTGCGGGGCTGTTCCCATGTCTTCCAGAGCGTCTATCACAGCATCTGTGCCCTGCTCTGGTCGTCTAAATTTTCCAACGAAAGCCCCAAACGCTGTAAAGCTTCCGAGGGTTTTTGGCAGTCGCTGTTTTCCCCCACCTTCATCGAATACAGTTTGAGCTTCTTGACGCTGCTCTTTGGCATAGGGCTTTCCTTTGTGTTTTTTGTTTACCTGCCCAACTACTCCACCCATTTTTTCCTGCAATTCCTGCCCCATGCCCCCTTTTATGTCCATACACTCCTAGAAGCCCTGTGCAAATTCCTGATTTTTGCCCTCTATCTGCTCTTGTGCTCCAAAATTTCCGACATCGAACGCACCCTTTCCTACCACGGTGCAGAGCATAAGGCAATTATCTGCTATGAAAAGGGCTACACCTTGGACATCCCCACCGTGAAACGCATGTCCCGTTTTCATCCCCGTTGCCAGACCAGTTTTTTCTTTTTCCTGCTGATTCTCTCCATGCTCTCCTCCAGTATCCTCTTTGATTTACCCGCAGTGCAAAGCATCACCTGCAATAGTTTTCTGCGTCTGGGTTTGCATCTGTTCTTGCTCCCCGTCGTGGTGGCACTCGCCTATGAACTGAACCATATCATCGGACGCTACGACAGCCCACTCACCCGCACCCTACGCAAACCCTCCTTCTTATTACAGCGTTTGACCACCCGTGAACCCGATGAGGGTATGATAGAACTTGCCATCCATGCCCTGAAGCTGGTCTTGCCCGAAACCAAAGGCGAAGACCGCTGGGTATAAGCCTTATCTTGCCCTTGCATTGATTGAAAAGAGAAAAGAAATAGGTGTATTGATTATGACCGTAAGCTACAATGACCTCTATTTGGATTTGCGCAAAATTCTGAAACGAGAAGGCATAGAAGCCGCCTCCCTCGAAGCCCGAGAGCTGATTTGTGCCGCTGCCAACAAAAATAGAGAGACCTTTTTACAAGATTTATCCCTCTATGTCCCCGACAGTGTCCAGAAACACTTGGATACACTTCTGGCACGACGTTTGCAGGGAGAGCCCATTGCCTATCTCATTGGCGAATGGGAATTTTACGGGCTGACCTTGACCATCAGCCCCAACGTCCTCATCCCCCGCCCCGACACCGAGCTTCTGGTTGACCGTGCCTGTGCCCTCATGCAAGAGCTGGGGGAAGATGGTCGGCTTTTGGATTTGTGTACGGGCAGTGGGGCAATCGGACTCGCCGTGGCAGCACAAGTGCCCGAAAGCCGTGTCATTCTGGTGGACATCTCCCCAGAAGCCCTGCAAATCTGCAAAGAAAATTTACGACGCAACCAACTGCAAGGGCGGGTCGCCTGTTTGCTCGGCAATGCCCTGACTGACCCAGAGGGCAGTTTGTGGGATTTTGATATCATCGCCTGCAACCCCCCTTATATTCCCAGCCACGACCTCGCTACGCTCGACGTCTCCGTCAAGGACTTCGAGCCTCACCTCGCCTTAGACGGGGGCACAGATGGCTTGGACTTTTACCGCGCCGTCTCCCAACGCTGGAAATATAGCCTGCGTGCTGGGGGCACACTCCTCTTTGAAGTCGGCATCGGGCAGGCAGAAGCCGTCCGTGCCCTCATGGAAGAAGCGGGCT
Organism: uncultured Ruminiclostridium sp.; assembly: GCA_964611025.1. Lineage (GTDB taxonomy): Bacteria > Bacillota > Clostridia > Oscillospirales > Oscillospiraceae > Evtepia. Next base: position 4,270 of record CAZSWQ010000035.1, on the reverse strand, counting down.
TTGAAGACCTGCACATTCACACCGATTACGGCGGGATTGAGCGTGTGGTTGAGGGCAAACGTCCCTTAGAAGCCACCGAAGCGACCGCCGAAGACCAAACCCACTCATAGGAGGAACACAAGACATGGCCGAAAAGAAAAAATCCACCGTGCAAACCGCCGTCCCAGCCAGCGACAAGCAAAAGGCACTCGAGACGGCAATGGCACAAATTGAAAAGACCTTTGGCAAAGGCTCGATTATGCGTCTGGGCGAAAGCGAAACCATCCAAGTCGAATCCATTCCCACAGGCTCACTCTCCCTTGACCTCGCACTGGGCATTGGTGGTGTCCCCCGTGGACGTATCATTGAAATCTATGGCCCTGAATCCTCGGGCAAAACCACCCTCGCCCTGCACATCATTGCAGAAGCCCAGAAGCGGGGCGGGGAAGCTGCCTTCATTGACGCAGAACATGCCCTTGACCCCATTTATGCCGAAGCACTGGGTGTGGACACCAGCAACATGCTCATTTCCCAGCCCGACACGGGCGAACAGGGCTTAGAAATCACCGAGGCACTGGTACGCTCTGGGGCACTGGACGTCATTGTTGTCGACTCCGTCGCCGCCCTCGTGCCCCGTGCCGAAATTGAAGGCGATATGGGCGATGCCCACGTCGGTGTCTTGGCACGTCTCATGAGCCAAGCACTGCGTAAATTGGCAGGCTCGATTGCCAAAACCAACTGTGTTGTCATTTTCATCAACCAATTGAGAGAAAAAGTCGGTGTCATGTACGGCAACCCCGAAGTGACCACAGGGGGTCGTGCCTTGAAATTCTATTCCTCTGTCCGTCTGGACGTCCGCCGTATTGAGGCAATCAAAAACGGCACGGAAATTTTGGGCAACCGCACCCGTACCAAGGTCGTCAAAAACAAAGTCGCGCCCCCCTTCCGTGAGGCAGAATTTGACATCATGTACGGCGAGGGCATTTCCAAAATCGGCGAAATGATTGACTTGGGCTTGAAATTGGATTTGGTGCAAAAGAGCGGGTCGTGGTTCTCCATGGGCGAAATTCGTCTGGGACAGGGCAGAGATGCCGCCAAGCAATACATGAAAGACAACCCCGAAACGGCAAACGAACTGGAAAGTGCCATCCGTGAACGGGCACACATTCTGGTGAAAAACCCCGCCCGTGCCATGGTGGAAGCCAAGGCAGCCGCTGCCCAGGCAGTGACCGTCTCCGCCGACGATTTTGACGACAATGAAGATTGAGCAAATCATCGCCCCCAAGCCCCCCAAAACCCATTATGAATTGTGCCTGGAAGACGGCAGGACAGTCCGTGCCTACCCAGGTACGATGATGGACTTTGCCCTGCATGTGGGTATGGACATCTCGGAAGACGATATTTGCGCCTTGCAGGAAAAAGCCACCCTGGCTGCTGCCAAGGCAAGGGCAATCAATTTGTTGCGCCACCGCAGTCACTCCCGCAGAGAACTTGCCCAGAAACTGAAAGAACTCGCCAGCCCCGCACAAATCGAAACTATTTTGGATTGGCTGTGTGAAATTGGACTCTTGCAGGAAGACCGCTACGCAGAAAGCCTCGTCCGTCAGGGCGAGGCAAAGGGCTGGGGTCGCCGTCGCATTGAGCAGGACTTGCGCCACCGTGGGCTTAGCCCCGAAGTGTACGCGCCCTTTGTGGAAGCCCTCTCCGACCCCACCGATGCCATAGACCATTACATCGCAAAGCACCTGCACAGCCACGAAAAACGTGACATCAAACGCATCAGCGATGCCCTCGCCCGCAGGGGGCACAGCTGGTCAGATATTGCCGACGGCATACGCCGTCACCATCTCCCCGACGAAGAAAACGAGGTATATTAAATGACAATAGGCTTTCTCTCCCTCGGTTGCCCCAAAAATCAGGTCAACTGTGAACACATGCTCTGGCAAGCCCATCAAGCTGGGCATGAGATTTCCCTGCAAGTCGAAGATTGCGACATCGCCGTCATCAACACCTGTGGCTTTTTGCAAGAGGCCTGCCAAGAAGCCACCAAGGAAATCGAAACCTGTGTCGCCCTGAAAGCAGAGGGACGCATTGGCAAAATTCTGGTCACAGGCTGTATGCCCCAGCGTTATCAGGCAGAGCTTTCCAGCCGTTTCCCGCAGGTCGATGGCTTCTTGGGCACAACGGGCTATGAAAATTTGGGGGCGATTTTGGACGAAGTCGCCCAAGGGAACTGTCCCCATCATTTTCCCAGCATTGACGCACCCATTCCCGAAATTGACCGTGTGGTGGCGACCTCTGACCACTGGGCATACTTACGCATTGCCGAAGGCTGTGACAACCGCTGTTCTTACTGCATGATTCCCTCCATCCGTGGCAAATTCCGCTCCCGCAGCAAAGAGGCGATTTTGGCAGAGGCAAAGGAACTCGCCTCTTGTGGCATGAAAGAAATCCTCATCATTGCGCAGGACATCACCCGCTATGGGCTGGATTTGTACGGCAAGCGGGAACTGGCAAACCTCCTGCGTGAAATGTGCCAAATCGAGGAAATTTCTTGGATTCGCCTGCACTATCTCTACCCCGATGAAATTGACGACGAACTCATCTCCGTCATTGCCGAGGAAGACAAAATCCTCAAGTATCTGGATTTGCCCATACAGCACATCAGCAATACGGTTTTGAAAGCCATGAACCGCCGTAGTACGGGCGAAGAAATCCGTGCTCTGCTCACCAAACTGCGCAAAGAAATTCCAGCGCTTGTCCTGCGCACCAGCTTAATCTGTGGCTTCCCTGGCGAAACCGATGAGGACTTCGAGGCATTGTGCGTCTTCCTGCGTGAATACAAAATCGAGCGGGCGGGCATTTTTGCCTATTCGCCCGAGGAGGGGTCTCCCGCTGCCCGCATGGAAAACCAAGTGGACGAAGACGTAAAGCGTCGCCGTCTGGAGCTTCTGACGGACATCCAGCTGGAAGTGGTGGATGCCTATTGTGAAGCCCAGCTGGGCAAAACCCTGACCATTTTGGGCGAGGGCTACGACCCCCGCACCGACCGTTTCGTGGGACGCAGTTATGCCGAATCCCCCGACATTGACGGCTGTATTTATGTGGAAACCCAAGCAGAGATGCAGGTGGGCACATTTTACGAGGTCAAGGTCATCGAAGCGATTGACGGGGAACTGATCGCACTCTATGAGGAGGCATGACCTGCTGTGAACACCGCCAACAAATTGACCCTTTTGCGTGTCATCATGATACCCATTTTTCTGGTTTTGCTCTATCAAAATATGCTCTATTGGGCACTTTTGGTCTTTGTGCTCGCCAGCCTGACTGACTTTGTCGATGGTTACGTCGCCCGACACTACAACCAAGTGACGGATTTTGGCAAGTTCATGGACCCGCTTGCGGACAAACTTCTGACCACTGCCGCCATGGTCTGGTTCGTGGAAGTGGGCATGATGCCCGCTTGGGCACTGCTTTTGGTCGTCACCCGTGAATTTGCCGTGACGGGCATGCGTCTGGTGGCAGTTGACCAAGGCAAGGTCATAGCCGCTGCTTGGTCGGGCAAGGTCAAAACCGCCGCCAGCATGGTCGCCATTTGCCTTATGCTCCTGCCCATTCCCAGCCTCTGGATGCAAATTTGCGTCTGGGTCATTGTGCTGACCACCCTCTATTCTGGTGTGGAATATTTTTACGTCAACCGTGACGTCTTCGCCGACGTGGCATAAAGAGAATCCCCCGACTTTCGCCGTGGGGCGTGTCAATATCGGGGCGGGCAGAGCGTCGAATCTTCCAGCTTCAAAGCGACCAGTGACAAAGGAAAAAAATAAGAATTAAGAATATAGAGTACAACTAAAATTCACCGAGTAGAGCCATGTCTAGCTCTACTCGGCAAATTTTTGCAAAAAATGACCCTATGCAATCGTAGATTGCCCAAATGTAAACCGTATGCGGTTTACATTTGGTGGGTGTGCGCTTATATTGGAGGTACAAATGCAGCAATTATCAGAGAAGTTAGTCAAGTTGAGAAAGGACAAGGGTCTCTCACAAATCAAGTTGGCTGAGATGATGGATGTATCGAGGCAAGCGGTTTCAAGATGGGAAGTTGGTGTAGCAAGACCGTCTGCTGAGAATTTGCATTATTTAAGTAAATTGTATGGTGTAACATTGGAGTGTCTTCTTGATGATAATGAAGATATTGCAAAACATGAACAGACAAACGCAGATTTATCAGAAGTAGATGATACAAAGAAAAACAACTTATTCAAGAGTAAAAAGAGCGTTTTGTTAAGCG
>CAZSWQ010000034.1:0-14922 GCA_964611025.1 uncultured Ruminiclostridium sp. | reverse complement strand
ATAGACAATCGCCACAGGGGTCGTGGGCAGGTAAGCCCCCTGCAAGAGTTCTGCGGTCGCCTCCTCCAACAGCCCCGTACTCAAAAACAAGACCATAGATGCCCCGTGCTGGGCGAGAGAAGACAGGGCTTCGCCCTCAGGTACGGGGGTGCGTCCCGCCTGACGGGTGATGATGAGCGTCTGGGAAATATTGGGCAGGGTGTATTCCGTGTGCAGGGCGGATGCCGCCCCACAAAATGCGCTGACCCCTGGTGTGACGTCATAGTCTATGCCCAGTGCGTCCAAACAACGCATTTGCTCTTGTATCGCCCCGTATAAGCTGGGGTCGCCCGTGTGGAGACGCACCGTGTTTTTTTTCTGGGCTTCCGCTTCTTGCATGAGGTCTATGACCTGTTCTAAGGTCAGGTGTGCGCTGTTGTGGCAGGGGGCTTCTATGCCCGCCAAAAGCGCTGGATTCACCAGCGAGCCTGCATAAATCACGAGGTCTGCTTCGTCCAGAAGCCGTCTGCCTCGGAGCGTAATCAAATCCACTGCTCCAGAACCTGCCCCGACAAAATGTATCATGCTCGTTCCTCCTCTGTATTGTGTATCTGTGCCAGCAGGGCGGGGACGTTTTGGCTCTGGATGAGAAAACCGTGTTTCTGGGAAAACAGCACCAGACCCATATCCAAATCGTCTCCCCAGCGGGTGCGGAGATTCTCCTCGATTTTCGCCAGAAACATGCCAAGCACGTTCTCCCGCAAGCCCAGCGGGTCGAGGATATCCAACATGGCTTCCGTGGTAGATGCCTGTAATATGCCTGCGATGCTCTCTTGCCTTGCACCAGCGAGGGCAGTGTAGGCGGCGAAAATTTCTCCACGGTTGTCCCCGTATTTGGAATGGGTCTGAAAACAGTTGCCCACCAATTTGACCAATTTTCCAATGTGCCCGACCAAAAGAACCCTTTTTATGCCAATATCACGGGCAAAATCCAAACTCGCCCCGATGAAATTGCTGCACTGCACCATATCGCCCAGCGACAACCCAAACTGTGTTTGGCTGAAGCGTTCTCCATAATTCCCAGGGGTCAGAAGCACCGATACCTTTCCCAAAGCGACTCGCTGACGCAGGGACAGGGCGATGGTTTGCAAGAGGGCCTCTTCGCTCATGGGGTCAACGATGCCACTCGTACCCAAAATGGAAATGCCCCCCACAATGCCCAAGCGGGGATTGAAGGTGCGTTTTGCCAAAGCCACACCCTCTGGGGCGGAAATGGTGACCTTCAGCCCGCCCGTGTAGGCATAGGTTTTGCACAGGGTCTCCAATTCCTTGGCAATGGTTTGGCGGGGGGTACGATTGATGGCGGCCGCACCTATGGGCTGGTCTAAGCCCGCCTTCGTCACCCGCCCGATGCCCTCACCCCCGTCTATAATAATGCCTGCGGTGCGTTTGCATTCCACGAGGGCATAAATGCGGATGCCATTTGTAATATCTGGGTCAGAGCCACTGTCTTTCACCACTGCACAGGAAACCCGCCCCGCTGCTTTTTGTATGTCTAAAATTTCCAAATTCAGAACAATACCCCGTGGGGTACTGACGGTCACGCTGTCCACCACAGCACCACCTAGGAGCATGAGACACGCTGCCTTTGCCCCAGCCGTGGCACAAGTGCCCGTGGTGTAGCCCTGCCTCATCGTGTGATTTGATAGAGGAGGGCATTGCAAATTGCCGCCGCAATGGGACTGCCCCCCTTGCGCCCCCGTGCCACAATGGACGGCACAGCACTTGCTAAAATTGCCTCTTTCGCCTCGACCACGTTCACAAAACCCACGGGTACGGCAATGACGCAGACGGGACGCCAAGGGCTGTGTGCCATGATATCCACCAGACGCAAAAGGGCAGTGGGGGCATTGCCCACGGCAACAATACAGGGTTTTTCCAAAGTAGAAGCGTGTTGCATGGCGACATCGGCACGGGTGGTCGCTTGGTGTTTTGCCTCGGCAATGATGGCACTATCGTGCATGAAACAGTGTACTTCCCCGCCTAGGCGCGCCAAACTATGTTTATTGATGCCCGCCTTGACCATTTCGGTATCGGTTACAATATCGCAACCCTGACGCAGGGCTTCTAGGGTCGCTTCCACCACACCAGAGGAAAAACACAAGTTCTCTTTGTAGTCAAAATCTGCACTGGTGTGAATGACACGTTTTAGGATTTGTAAGGCGGGTTCTGGCAGATTCGTTTCGCCCAATTCCGCCGTCAGAATGGCAAAGCTCTCCCGCTCGATGTCTAGGGGTAATTTCTGCATATGGTGCTCCTTTGTTGTGTTTTATTTGACCGTTCCACCCACGGCATACGTCAGGCATGCCTGATAAAAACGGTGGGCTAGGGCGGGGCGGCTGTCGAAATGGATTTGCGGAAAACCCGCATAGAGGCTCTTTGTGTGGTGCCCAAAGCGCCAAGTGTTTCCGTTTTTCTTATGGGCAGACAAATCCGTGCCCAAGGGCTTGCTGTCGCAGGTGTGAAAGGCATGGGCGGGGATGCGTTCCCCCTTGTGGAATAATAAACCATCTTCTTGGGCTTCGAGGTGCAGGTAGCCAAAACGGGTCAATTTGTGGGTATTGTAGCTCTCGCCAGACACTGCCCCCACCACGGGAAAGCCCTCCAAGGATTGGGTCAAATAGAGGTAGCCCCCGCCCTCGGCGATGGTGGGCAAGTCCTCTTTGCGTGCCTCTGCAATCGCCCGACGCAGAGACAAATTTTCACTCAGCCTTTGGGCATGGCGTTCGGGGTAGCCCCCACCCAAATACAAACCGTCCAAATCGGGCGGGAGCTGGGCATCAGTGAGCGGACTGAAGGGGCAGAGGGTCGCCCCCATGGCTTCCAGACGACGCAGATTGTCGTCATAATAAAAACAAAATGCCTCGTCTTGGGCAATGCCTATGCGCACGGGGGACAATTTTGGGATGCGTTCTGGTGCGACTGTCCAGTGGCTTGCCCCTTGAGCAAGACGCAAAAGCCCGTCCAAATCCAGATACTGTTCACAATGCTCTGCCAAGCTCTGCATGCTTTCCTGCAAGCGGGGGACTTCCTGCGCGGGAATCAGCCCCAGCGCACGGCTCTCAAATTTGCAAGAGGCGGGCAGGGTCGGCAGGTAGCCCAAGGGTGTCACCCGCCCGCCCCAGCGTGTACGGCAGGCTTCGGCGAGCATCTCATAGACTGCCCCGTTTGTTTGGTTGAAGATGACCCCCACAATACGGCTGTCTTCCTGAAACTGCAAAAAACCTTCCAGCAGTGCCAAGGCAGAGAGCGACATGCCTTTTGTCGGGACGATGAGCACAGCGGGCAAGTCCAGCGTGCGGGCAAGTGCAAAACTTGAGCCTGTGATGCCCCCCTGCAAAAGCCCGTCATAATAGCCCATGACCCCTTCCACCACACAAATATCTGCCCCCTGAGCATGGCGGGCAAACATCTGGCGCAAACGATTTTCCTCACAGAGAAAACCGTCCAGATTATGACTGGCACACCCCAAAACGCTCTTGTGAAACATGGGGTCTATGTAATCCGAACCGCATTTATAGGCACTGACGGATACACCCCGCTGACGCAGGGCTTGCACAATGCCACAAGTGAGGGTCGTTTTGCCCGCCCCGCTGTGCGGGGCGGTGAGCAGGATACGAGCGGACACAGATACACTTCCTTTCCAAATTTGGGCACAAAAAAAGACTACATTCACTCGAAGATGAACATAGCCAGAAAGCACAAAAGAAATCTGCCGAAAACTGGCATTTCTCTTGTGCAATATTTCCTAATCCTACCCTCAAATCCGAAGAGCAGTTTCCCCCAGAGGGAAACCCCTTTGTGTTTTTTCACAACTTGTGTTCTGACTTGAACGTCTGCACAAATGCCCAGCCTTCCCAAACCCGTGGCTCAGTGACTGGAGGCGCACTCCTGGGGCATTTGCTCGATTCTTACAGCAGCGGTACTGTGTGGGAGTTTCACCCAACTTCCTGTATGAAAAAATTTTCTGCCTTTAGTATGGGGGCTTATGAAAAAAATGTCAAGCACAATCGTGGGACATGCCCCGACAGAGCCTGCCTTGTTTCTCCAAGATGTTGCTCAAGACTTGCAAAATCGGCAATCTATTGCTGGTATAGAAGCAAAGAAACACCCTCATGAAGCGAGACAGACCTTGTCCCTTTTGCAAACTAGGTTTTTGGCAAGAGGACAAGTACATGCTACGGGAATTTTACTATACGCCCACAGAAGACACCTTGCTGTCAATGCCTTTGACGACGACCGAGAAAAATCCCTGACTGTCGGCATGAATGCCCACCGCTCTAAGCCCATCGACCCCCAGAGCATGTACCAAACCATTCAGGAGCACATGCAAAAGCGGACGCAGTGATGGTTAGACTTCGCCCGCCTTGTAACCCATGCCCCGCACGGTTTGTATATAAATCCCCCCAGTGCCCAATTTTTGGCGCAGGGTGCGAATGTGGACATCTACGGTACGGCTCTCCCGCACGCTACAAGTGCCCCAAACTCGGCTCAAAATCTGGTCACGGGTCAAAACCATGTCCATATGCTCCAGCAAAAAACACAATAACTCAAATTCTTTCCGTGTCAGTGTAATGGCTTCGCCGTCTACGCTGACACGGTGTTTGCTGGGGGAGACTTCTAAGCCCCCCAGACGATAGCGTATGCCTTCCTCTCCCATGCCCTCACTGCGTCGCAACAGTGCCTTCACACGGGCGAGCACTTCCATCATGCGAAAGGGTTTTTGCACATAATCATCTGCACCAGAATCCAAGGCAATGACCGTGTCGTATTCCGTGCTTTTCGCCGTCAGCATCATGACGGGAATTTTGTGGGTAGATGCCGTGGCACGCAGGCGACGGAGCACCGCCAAGCCGTCTTCCTCGGGCAACATCACATCCAACAGCACCAAATGGGGCAGGGCATGCTGCATCCCCGCCCAAAATGCAGAAGGGCGGTCAAAGCCCTCTGCGTCCATCCCCGCCCCTTGCAGGGTATAGACCAGAAGCTCACGGATGCTGTCATCATCTTCCAAACAGTATATCATGGGTCTTTGCCTCCTTTTGCCCGCTTATTTTCTCCAGTCTAGCACAATTTCTCTCCCCTGAACATCCCCAAAATCGCACACAAGGACAAAGCCTCCTGCATAGACTGACAAGGAGAGGGGAGGTGTGGCGTATGAAAATTCACATCGTACAGCGTAAGGACACACTTTATCGCATTGCCAGAGAATACGGCATTTCCGTCGCAAGGCTCATCAGCGACAACGGGCTTTTGTATCCCTATCCATTGGTGGAAGGGCAAGCCCTCATCATTCTCTTGCCCGCCCTGCTCCACAGCGTCCAAGAGGGCGAAACGCTCTTTGGCATTGCCCAAGAATACGGACTGACTTTGCCAGAACTCTATCAAAACAACCCCACCCTGCCCCGCAATGCACAGATTTACGCAGGGCAGGAATTGACCATATTTTTCCAAAATGAACCGAAACGCAGTCTCTACACCATGGGCTATGCCTATCCCTTTATTTTGCCTCAGGTCTTGCGTCGGGCACTGCCCTTTTTGAGTGCTTTGGGTGTTTTCTCCTATGGTCTGCATTCGGACGGTTCTCTGATTGTTCCAGACGATGCCTTTTTGCTCTCCGAAGCGCGTTTCTATGCCTGTGATGCCATTTTGGTCTTGACCTCTCTGGACGAAACTGAGCGTTTTTCCAGCGAAAACACCAGCCGTCTCTTGACGGACTTGCCCTATCAGGCGGGTATTTTGGCAGAGCTTCTGGGCATTATGCAGGAAAAAGGCTATGCCACGCTCGATATGGATTTTGAATACATCCCCCCAGAACAGGCAGGGGATTATTTGGACTTTCTGCAACGGGCAAAAACCCTGCTCCATGCGGCGGGCAAAACGCTCTCCGCTGCCCTCGCCCCCAAGCACAGTGCCGAGCAAACAGGCTTGCTCTACGAGGGGCACGACTACCCCAGCATCGGGGCAATCTGTGACAGGATACTGCTCATGACCTATGAATGGGGCTACACCTACAGCCCACCCATGGCGGTCGCGCCCCTGCCTCAGGTGAAACGGGTCTTGGATTATGGGGTCTCCGCCATCGAGCGGAAAAAAATCTTGATGGGCATACCGAACTACGGCTATGACTGGACACTGCCCCATGTGCCTAAGGTCTCCCGTGCCCGTACCATCGGCAATCAGGAGGCAGTGCTCTTGGCGGCGCGGCTGGGTGCAAGCATCGACTTTTCCCCCGAAGCACAGAGTCCCTTTTTCCGCTATACCGCCAGAGAACAAGCACACGAGGTCTGGTTCGAGGATGTGCGGAGCATCCAAGCAAAATACGACCTGCTCGACCGCTATCCCTTGCTGGGGTCTGGCTACTGGAACATCATGCGCCCCTTTGCCCAAAATTGGGCATTTTTGGGCAATCAATACCGCATCCAAAAAACCATTCGATGATGCACGGGGACGATGCCCACATCGTCCCCATTTTTTGCGTCTGCTGTGACGGGGCGGGGGCATACCGCCTTTTGCTTTTCCATATACTGAAGCAGAAAGGCAGGTGGGCTATATGGCTTACGAGGAACGAGGCAAGGAGCATGCACTCCACTTGGACAACCGCCACCACCTGAGCATCAGCGGGGTGGAAGAAGTGGAGCGTTTTGATGAAACGCTCATCGCCCTGCATACCGCCGCAGGGTATTTGCTGATTCGGGGGGAGGACTTGCACATTGAAAAGCTGAACCTAGAGGGGGGCGAATTGTCTGTGACGGGTCTCATTGAATCGCTCTGCTACGAGGACAAACAGCCCAAGGCGGGCGGTTTCTTCGGGCGACTGTTCGGCATATGAGCATTGCCATACAGCCCGCAGAGCAAGCCCTCTCGCTCGCCTATGCCCTCTTGTTGGGGCTTGGTTCTGGCTTTTTGTATGATGTCCTGCGTCAAGTGCGTCTGGGTCGCCCCGCCCTCTGGACACATGCCACAGATGCCCTATATTGGCTGATTATCACCCTGCTGGTCTTGGTGTTCAGTGTCGTGGGCAGTGACGGCTATATTCGCTTTGGGCTGTTTTTTGTCCAAGTGCTCGGGGCGGTGCTTTATTTCTATGCCCTCAGCCCCATCCTGCGTCGGCTCTTGCACAGACTCGCCCGTGTGCTCGCCTGTCTCTGGCACTTGCTGTGCTTTCCCCTGCGTCTTTTTTACGCACTGTACAAAAAAATTTCCCCCATATGCAAAAAAAGTCTCAAAAACATCTTTTCTTTTCTTGAAAAATCGGTTAGAATGAGGTTTATGCTAAAACAGTCGCACAAAAGAGCACAGGTCTCATCCGATGCAAAGGGGGTTCTTTATGAAAATAGGCAATCGCATCCGCCTCAAAAAGGCTGGCATACCGACGAAAAGCGTTGTGGTCATTCTCATGCTGATTTTGGTCATCACCCTCTGGAACAACCACCGCAGTACCCAAAACGCAAAGAATGATGTCGCCACGCTCAAGGAAGAACTCGCCATGCAGGAAGTCCGCAATGCCGAACTCCAAAATGCCATTGAAAATCGAGAAAATCTCGAATATCAAAAGGATATGGCACGGGATAAGCTCGGTCTGCTCGAGCCTGGCGAAAAAATATTCCACATCACCGACTGATACAGCAAGAATAACGAGGAGGATGTTCACCGTTTATGGAAATCAAGGTTGATTCTATTCTGGATGGAACCGTAAAAAGCATCACAAAATTTGGCGCATTTGTCGTACTGCCTGGCGGTCGCTCGGGTCTGGTACATATTTCTGAAATCTCTCACTCCTATGTCAACGACGTGAAAGACCACCTGCAAGAAGGGCAAGAGGTCAAAATTAAGGTCGTGGGCATCGACGAGGCTGGTCGTATCAATCTTTCCATAAAAAAGGCGATGGATCCTCCTCCCCAGCAGGCAAACCCCCGCAACAACCGCCCCCAAGGTGCGGGCAATTTCCGCCCCCGTGAAAACAACCGTGAGGGGGGCAATTTCACGCAGAACCGCCCCGCTGGTGCGGGCTTCTCCCGCAACAACCAAAACAACAACACCCCCACGGGTGGCTTCTCCCGCCGTGGCAACGACGAAGGACGCAACAACAATTACCGTTCTGCACCCGTGCCCAAGGCAAACAATGCCACAGGGAGCAACGATTTTGAAAATATGATGAAACAATTCATGCAAAATTCGGACAGCAAGCTCTCCACCTTGCGTATGCACGAAAAAAGAAGTTCCCGCCGTTCGGGTCATCACTAAACCAGCAAAAGAGCATCCCCTCGGGGATGCTCTTTTCTTCAGCGACAGTGGCAACAGCCAAAGTCCTCATGCTCATGGTGTGCTGGGTGGCTGGGTGGGAAAAAATCGTCCACAGGGAATTTCACTTGGCGGAACAGTTCGCAGGGGTCTTCCTCTGGGCATACGCCCCCGCCAGACCCACTGCCAACACATTCCTTGGTGGGCAGACAGTAGTCATAGACGGGAATGAGCAGTTGAGAATCCCGCTCCAGACGAATGATGGAAAATTGACCCAAGGTGATATAGACCCGCTTGCGGTCGTGCCCGAAGCAAAGCTCAGAGCCGAAGCAGGAGCAAATGCAAGGGGGAATGTCGAAGCAGTCGTTGTCACAGCAGGGCTCACAACAGGGATTGCAGGGATTGGGTGGGCAGGGATTACAGGGGTTGGGTGGGCAGGGCATACAGCCACCCTTACAGCACTCGTTGGGGTCGACCAGCTTGATGCCCAAGACCACGGGGTCAACCACTTCCACAACAGCACAGGGCATGTTACAGCTACGTAAGGTGCGTTCGTCCATTTCGTCAAAGCGACATTCTGAGGTGAAAATTTTGGCATTGCCCTCGCCACCGAACAAAATCACACGCTTGTCAAAAATGGCAAGCCCCGTGATTTCCAAAGGACGCACCGCCCCGACAAAGGCTTCGGCGGTGATGCGGTAAAAATAGCGGATGTCCACGGTGTAAAAGCCACGGTTGAAGCCCGTTGGCTCTACGTCAATTTGTACGTCCAGCAGTTCCGCTTTGCCTGCACGGATGCTCAAGGCACGGTCGATGATGGCTTGCGAGCCTTGGGTGGGGTAAAAACGCAAATCCTCGATGCAGTCACGGTCACGACAGCTGTCGTAGATTTTTTTGGTGTGGATGCACACCGCCTCACGGATGCCAGCCGTATCAGTGATGGGTCCTGGCAGATGTTCATTCATCCTAGATACCTCCTTTTTGGGATGTCAACCCATTCTATGTCCAGAAAGGCAGATGGTGTCAAATTTGCACGCTTCGGCTTTTTTTTAGAAAAAAATGCCCTTTGGCACAAAAGGGGCTTGCGTCTGGGGCATTTTTGTGCTATACTGGGCAAGCAACATAAGCGGGCGTAGTTCATCGGTAGAATGCAAGCTTCCCAAGCTTGAAAGGTGGGTTCGATTCCCATCGCCCGCTCCAAAGAAAAAAACCATTCTCTTAAGAGAATGGTTTTTTTCTTTCTTGACAGGAATTGCTTTTTCAGCGAAAGAAACGGTCATGCCCCGTTGCCGACTTGCCAGAAGGCGACGGCGGCGGCAGAGGCAACATTGAGCGAGTCGACCCCGTGGGACATGGGAATACAAGCGGTATCGTCACAGGCGGCAATGGTCTGGGGCAAAAGCCCTGTGCCCTCCGTGCCCAAAAACAGGGCGAGTTTTTCCGCTTGTTTCAGTTTGGGGTCACGGATGTCAATGGCGCGCTCGTCCAGTGCCAAGGCGACTGTGTGAAAACCAGCCTTATGCAAATATGCCATGCCTTCTGCTGGCCAGTGTTGTGCCCTTGTGCCCAGCCGTGCCCAAGGAATTTGGAAGACCGTCCCCATACTGACCCGCAGGGCACGACGGTATAGGGGGTCGCCACAGCTCGGACTGAGCAAAACGGCATCCATACCCAGTGCCGCCGCCGAGCGGAACAGTGCCCCGATGTTGGTCGTGTCCACGATGCCTTCCAAAACCGCCACCCGCTTTGCCCCTGCCAAAACCGTCTCCAGCGATGGCAGGGCAGGGCGACGCAGGGCACAGAGCACCCCACGACTGAGCGCAAAGCCCGTGAGCATTTCCAAAACGCTTGCCTCTGCGGTGTAGGTGGGTACAGTGGGACAACGGGCGAGCAAATCCTTTGCCTTGCCCTCAATGTGTCGTCTGTCCATCAAAAATGCCAAAGGTTCACAGCCCGCATCCAAAGCATGTCCGATGACCACGGGGCTTTCTGCAATGAACATGCCCTGTTCGGCTTGTCGTTTGTTTTTCAGTTGGGCTTCCGTCAGGCGGGCAAAGACGTCCAGCTCTGCCCCTTGCAAATCCGAAATTTCAATGATGTTCGGCATGCTCTGCTCCGTTCTCCGCCTGCAAAGTATCGAGATGGGCACGGGCACGGGGGAATTTGTCGATGTCTTCGGGTAAAATCGCCGTCCATTTTTCCTCCAGCATATGGGGGCGGTAGGAGAGTTTTGCCTTGCGCAAGCCCTCGTCCCCCACATCATCCTCCCGATTGACATAGGTATATGACCCCAAAAGATGCAAATTCATCTGCTGGTTTATCATGGCATATGCCCCTTGCATGTCTGCATGGGCTTTTTCAATGTGTACAACAAAGGTATCGCAATCGGGCGATGCTGTGCCACAGGAGAAAGCGATGACCTCGCCCCCCGCTTCGCTCCGCAACAGCCCCCCCACAAGCCCCAGTGCCTCATAGTGCAACAGGGCATCGTGTACAGCGTCATGCTCCTCTGCGATGTCGCTGTCTTGGGCTTTTTGGGCATTCCACACCTCGTGCATGGCAATGCAGGCGGGCAGATTTTCCGCTGTGATGGACTCAAAGACCCAGTTGGGATGATTTTTTTTGAACTGGTTGATATGGTTTCGTTTGGCATGGAGCTTTTTCCCTGCCAGAGACGCCAGTGTTTCCCGCAAATAGATGTACTCGTAATTGTCCCGATTGGGAAAAAAGAAAAACATCTGGGGGAAAGTTTCCTCCAAAAACGCTTTTTGTTCGGCATTGATGGCACGCAGGGCGAAGGGAATCTGCCGTGCTTTGGCATCCTCCAAAAGACGGGGCAACAGTGCCTGCCAATCGCCCTGACCCGAGGGGAATAAATAAGAGGTGTCCTCGGCTTCTTTCCCACAGAGCAGAACAAAAAAGCCCTCGACTTCTGCGACCCCTGTGCGGTAGGTCGTGTGCCAGATGAAATTATTAAAAAAGGTATACTCACTGCCCTTGAAATGGGATTGGGCATGGTGGGCATCTATCCAGAGCTTATCTGCCAAGTCGATGAGATGAAAGGGTATGGTCATAAATCCTCCTATGGTCAGCAATATTTTTGTGCGACGACTGCCATTTGTCCCTAGTATAGCATGTTTTGTCGCTTTGTGCAGGTTTTTTTGCAAATCCATACACCGATACATGGCATAGTAAACAGGAATCCCTCGATTATTTTAGACAAATTCCAGCACATTCCATAAGTATTCGTCTATTCTCATGCCGATTCATGACAAAAAAATCATGTTTCATGTTTCGACTTGTTTTCTCTGGGAAACTATGCTACACTGTGAGCATATCAGTGAGCTGAGTCCTCAGCACACAACCATTTTGGGAGGTAAACACTATGAAAAAAATCGCTGCTCTCTTTCTCGCACTCTTGATGGCAATGAGTTTGGTCGCTTGTGGCGGTGCTTCTGATGAAAGCATCGGCAAAGGTGACGACATCATGGCGAAGGTTCAGGTGCTCTATGATGACACCAAGACCGAACTGGCAAAGACCGACAACACTGGTTATGACGATGTCCAGGAATTCCACGACACCAGCAAGGCTGCTCTGGACGAACTGAAAACCGGACTGGACGAACTGAGAACCATCTGGAACGAAAACAAGAACTCCGCTTCTCAGGAAGAAATTGACGATGTCTTGAATCAATTTGCAACCATTGAAACCACGCTGCAGACCATGAAGGACGCTGTTGTCGCACAGGTCGAAGCCATCGGTGGTGCAATTGACGACGCAGAAGCTGAAGCAGAAGACGACATTGCATTTTATGAAGTGCCCGAAATGGCAAACACCACTTGGTACATCTCTGGTGCGGAAATCAATGGTCAGGAAATGACCGACGAACAGTACCAAGCACTGCTGGACAGCCTTGGTGGCAACAACTACTTGGTCTTCAACGATAAGGGGGAATTCCAGCAACAACAGGAAACCGCCGATGGCGATGCCCTGCTGGCACAAGGTACTTATAGCGTCAGCGAAGACAAGAGCGTACTCACCTTGGAAGCAGAAACCAGCCAGAGTATTGTGTTCACCCAGAGCACGGACGGTGAACTTTTGATGGTCATTCCCGCAGACGAAACCACCGCACTCTACTACTCCCAGAAATAAAACCACGTTCTAAAAATCCCTCAGGTGAATGCCTGAGGGATTTTTTTGCCCAAAGGCAGACCCCTCTAAGACGGAACGGTCAAAACCATTCCCTACAATACGGGCAGAACCATTTGTTTTTTGGGGAAAACTATGCTATACTCAAACAAGATATTGGCACACGACCACAAAACCGATTTTGCGTTATGGAGGTAAGAACATGAAAAAATGGACAACGCTCTTTCTCGCACTCCTGCTGGCACTGTGCCTGACTGCCTGTGGTGGGGCTTCTTCAGAAAGTATCCGCCAAGGGGATAGCATCCTCGCCGAGGTGGAAACAATTTACCAAGAGACCGTACTCGCCTTGGAACATCTCGACAATACCTCGTCTGCGGAAGTACAGACCATACATGATGCCAACAAAACCGCCCTCGATGCCCTCTCACCCGCCATAGATGCCCTGAAAAACGCTTGGAACGAAAACAAATATTCTGCCTCGCAGGAGGAAGTCGACGCTGTAGTTGCGGAATTTCAGAACATGGAAACAACCCTAAGTTACCTGAAAATTAACATTGTGGCACAGTCGACCAGCTCCGGCAAAGATTTCATTCTCGATGCCTCTGGCATAGATTTCAACAACATCGAAGCTTACCAAGCCCCCGATTTGGATGGAACAAGATGGACAATGGTCGGTGGCATTGATGATGGACAGCAAATGACGCAAGCAGAATACGACGACATGATTGAGATTTTGGGCGGATATTGCGTCTTGGCTTTTTACAGTGAGGGTGCTGTGGTACAGACCGAGATTGCAGGGCAAGTGGTCACGGAAGGCTACTTCATGTACAACCACGAAACCAACGCCGATGTCCTGTTGGAATACGACAACGGACAGAAAAGCATGGCAGTCTTTACCATGCTGGATTACCAGCCCTTGATGATTGTGTTCACCGACGAGAGCCAGCAAAACGGCGGGTATTACATCCCCCAATAAGCCAAAATCCCCCAGACAAATGTCTGGGGGTTCTTCCCGCCCAACTGTGGGACGATGTGGGCATCGTCCCCTACTACCTTGTCCGTTTTTGGGGCGGAACGCTCAAGACCGTTCCCTACCATGCGTGTGGAGGGCGGGTTGATTTCAAAAGGAAAGGTCGTCACCCGATGTCAAAACAAAAAATGCTCTGTTTGTTCTATCTCTTTGTGGGTTATAGCTTTTTTGGCTTTAGCTTTTTGTTCTCCAAATGGGGTCTGGCGGTCGCCACACCCTTTGTGCTCCTAGCATTTCGCTTCGGCATTGCCTTTGTCCTGCTCGACCTCACCTGTCGCTTTGCCCGCATCCCGCTCTCCTTTCGGGGGAAACCCAAAACACCCCTCTTGCTTTTGGGATTCTTTCAACCCATTTTGTATTTCATCTGTGAGATGTACGGCATACAGCGGGCATCCATTTCACTCTCAGGCACGATGCTCGCTCTGATTCCCATCATCACCCTGATTCTGGGGGCAATCTTCCTACGGGAGCGTGTCACACCCCTGCAACTGTTCTTTTTTCTCCTCTCGCTGGTCGGAGTCGTTTTGACCACCGTGGGACAGCTCGGCGGGGAAACCCAAGTGCTGGGCTTGGTGCTCATCGGCGGTGCTGCCCTCTCCGATGCGGTGTTCATCACCCTCAGCCGTCGGCAAAGCGGGGCATATTCCGCCCTAGAACGCACCTATGCCATGTGTGCCATGGGTACGGTCATTTTTGGGGCACTCGCTCTGGTGCAGTCTTGGGGAAACTGGGAAAGCCAAATTTTATACCCTCTCAGCCAGTGGAAATTTTGGGTGGCGGTGGGTTTCTTGGGTGTGCTCTGCTCCTTTTGCTCCTTTTTCATCATCAATTATGCACTGGGCTACATGCCTGCTTCCTCGGTGTCCATTTTCGCCAACATGACCACTGTCATTTCCATCTGGGCAGGGGTCTGGATTCTGCACGAGAGCTTCACCATCCCGCAGGCAATCGGCTCTGCCCTGATTCTCCTCAGTGTCTATATGATTACCCGCCCGCAAAAAGAGCCAAATGCAAAGAAACACAAAAAAGTCCCTATATTACAACATTAAACTATAAAATCAAAAGCCCCTGCAAAATGAACACGTCATTTTGCAGGGGCTGATTTTATGGTGTGAGGGAGACTTCGCCTGCGTAGCAGGTGTCGAACATGCGACGGACTTCTTCCACTTGCAGGGTCTGCCCCAGTGCCCACATGAGCTTGGTGGCGGCGGCTTCCGTGGTCATATCACGGGCGGGAATGACACCCCGCTGTAAAATACGCTGACCGACTTCATAAATGGACAAATCCGCCCGCTCGTAGAGGCATTGGCTGCACACCACCACGGCGATGTTGCGGTCAGAGAGCATTGCCAATCGGCTGTGCAAATCCCGATTGATGTAGTGTAAGCCCCCTGCACCAAAGGCTTCCAGCACAATCCCCCGATAGCCCATATCTGCCAGAGCATCAAAAATATCGGGT
>CAZSWQ010000033.1:0-15036 GCA_964611025.1 uncultured Ruminiclostridium sp. | reverse complement strand
CCATTTCAATGGCGGCGACTGCACAATCGAAGCCCTTGTTGCCCGCTTTCGTGCCCGCACGTTCGATTGCCTGCTCGATGGTTTCCGTGGTCAGAACACCGAACATGACGGGAATGCCCGTTTCCAAAGAGACGTGTGCAATGCCCTTGGAGACTTCGCTGCAAACGTAGTCGTAGTGCGTGGTGCTCCCACGGATGACTGCACCCAGACAGATGACGGCATCGTAGCGCCCGCTCTTGGCGAGGCGGGAGGCGACCAGAGGGATTTCAAAGGCACCAGGTACCCATGCCAGTTCGATTTCGTCTTCGGAGACCTCGTGACGCAGGAGGGCATCCTTTGCCCCGCCGATGAGCTTGGAGGTGATAAATTCATTGAAACGGGCGGCGACAATCGCAACTTTCATGCCCTTGGAAATGAGCTGACCTTCTAAAACCTTCATGATGAAAACTCCTTTTTGATGGATGATGTGGATGATACAAGAAAAGAAAACATGGACTTACATGGAGAGGATATGCCCCATTTTCTGCTGTTTTGTCTTGAGGTAGAACAAATCGTGTGCCGTTGCGGGCATCTGGATGGGCACACGCTGGGAAATTTCCATGCCGAAATCAGAGAGCTGATAGACCTTGTCGGGGTTGTTGGTCAAAAGACGCAGGGTCTTTGCGCCCAAATCCCGCAGAATCTGTGCCCCGATGTAATATTCGCGCAGGTCGCCCGCAAAGCCCAAGGCAATGTTGGCTTCCAGCGTATCCATGCCGTCATCTTGGAGGGCATAGGCACGCATTTTATTCACCAGACCAATCCCACGCCCTTCTTGGCGCATGTAGAGCAAAATCCCTCTGCCCTCCGCTTCAATCTGGGACATGGCAGAAGCCAGCTGGTCGCCACAGTCGCAACGCAGAGAGCCAAAGGCATCTCCCGTCAAGCATTCGGAGTGGACACGGCAGAGAATGTCCTTGCCGTCGCCAATGTCACCCTTGACCAGTGCGATGTGATGTTCACCATTGAGCTTATTGGTGTAGGCATAGGCACGGAAGTCGCCGTATTTGGTGGGCAGGCAGGTTTCCGTGACACGTTCCACCAGAGCATCATTTTTCTTGCGGTATTCCTGCAAGGCCTTGATGGTGATGAATTTCAAATTAAAACGCTTGGCGACTTCAATCAGCTCAGGGGTACGCATCATCGTACCGTCTTCCTTCATGATTTCACAGCACAGACCACATTCTTTCAGCCCTGCCAATTTCATGAGGTCAACCGTGGCTTCGGTGTGTCCGTTGCGTTCCAAAACACCATTTTTCTTTGCCATGAGGGGGAACATATGCCCCGGACGGCGGAAGTCTTCGGGCTTGGCATTGGGGTCGACACAGGCACGCGCCGTGATGCCACGTTCTTCCGCAGAAATGCCCGTGGTGGTATCCACATGGTCAACGGAGACGGTGAATGCCGTTTCGTGATTGTCGGTATTGGCACTGACCATCTGGGGGAACTGCAAACGACGGCACAATTCAATGCTCATGGGCATACAAATCAGACCCTTGCCATGAATCGCCATGAAATTGACGGCTTCGGTGCTGGCAAATTCCGCCGCACAAATGAAGTCGCCTTCGTTTTCACGGTCTTCATCGTCGGTAACTAAAATCACTTCCCCTTGGCGCAGGGCTTCCAGAGCTTCTTCTACGGTGTGAAACTGAAAATTCATAATGATTCTCCTCAATACGCAAAGCTTGCGAGCATTTCTTTGGTAATACCCCCTGTGGGGCTTTGGGGTTTTTGCAACAATTTTTCCACATATTTTCCGATGCAATCACATTCGAGATTGACCGTATCCCCCTTGCGTCGCTCACCTAAAGTGGTGACGCTTCTGGTGTGGGGGATAATGGAAACGGAAAAATCACTTTGGGAAACAGTGGCGACGGTCAGGCTGATGCCGTCAATACAAATCGAGCCTTTCTCCACAATGTAGCGGAGCAGTGCGGGCTTGGTGCGGATGCGGTACCAGACGGCATTGTCGTCCTGTCGGATGCTCTCGACCGTGCCCGTGCCGTCAATGTGCCCCGAGACGATGTGCCCCCCGAAGCGACCATTGGCGGGCATGGCACGTTCTAAATTCACCCGACTGCCCGTGTTCAAACGGGCGAGCGAGGAGCGGTTGAGCGTCTCGTGCATCACATCCACGGAAAAGCTCGTTTTGCTGAAGCTGGTGACGGTCAGGCAGACCCCACAGACGGCGATGCTGTCGCCCAAGTGAACATCTTCCAAAACGGTTTTGGCATCCAAGGTCAAAATGGCACTTTTTGCACCCCGCTGGATGCTCTGTACCCGACCAATTTCTTCTACGATTCCCGTGAACACGGCACGACCTCACTTTCGAGTAAAATATCTTGCCCCAGTGCGGTGAGACGTGGGGGCAGCAGCTGGAAGGCTGCGTCAGGATGTGCCACACCCAGCCCCCCAATGGGGCTTTTGGCATCCTTGCCTCCCAAGAGCTTGGGGGCGAGGTAGCAGTTGACTTTCTGGACAAGACCCGCCTGCAAGAACGACCAGTGCAGGGTACTGCCACCCTCCAGCAAAATGCTGTCAATTTGCTGTTCGCCCAGCGCTTGCATCAAGTGGGGCAGGGAGAGGTGCCCATCTTCCCCCAGAGGCAGAACTAATATCTGACAAGCCAAATCCCGATACCAAGAAAGGCGGGTTTCATCGGTGCAGCTGGTGGCAAGAATGGTGGGGACTTCTTCGGCGGTCTGGACAACAAAGCTATCGAGCGGGGTACGCAAGTGCGTGTCGCAAATGATGCGGATGGGATTGCGTCCGCCTGATAAGCGACAGGTCAAGCGGGGGTTATCCGCTAAGACCGTGCCCACCCCGACCAAAATGGCACGGTAGCGGTGACGCAAGCTCTGCACATGCTGGCGGGAGACCTCACCGCTAATCCACTTGGATGCACCCGTTCGGGTGGCGATTTTGCCGTCCATGCTCATGGCATATTTCATCAAAACATAGGGGGTTTTGTGTTGGATGTAGTGCAGGAAAATCTGATTTTGTTCTCGGCAGGCATCTTGCAAGACCCCGACCTTGACCTCTATGCCAGCCTCACGTAAAATCGCCACACCCTTGCCCGCCACGAGGGGGTTGGGGTCGAGCATGCCGACCACGACACGGGCGATGCCCGCTGCTAAAATGGCTTCCGTACAGGGTGGTGTTCTGCCGTAGTGACAACAAGGCTCGAGCGTGACATAGAGCGTTGCACCCTTGGGGTCAGCACAATGCTGGAGTGCCATCCGTTCGGCGTGGGCTTCCCCACAGCGGGCATGGTAGCCTCTGGCAATGATTTGTCCGTCTCTGACAATCACCGCCCCGACCAAGGGATTGGGATTGACCCAGCCCGTGCCGTTTTCTGCCAAGTCTATGGCATGTCGCATGAAATATTCATCTTGCATGATTGCGCTACCTCCCAACAAAAAAAGCCCTGAACGAAAGTTTCGTTCAGGGCGAGATGACAAAGCAGGAAAATTTGTGCGCGTTAGTTTTGGCAAAGTCAAAAGAGGGTCTCCCCCTTGGCTTTACCAAAACGCTATCCATGCCAAATGGATACAGAGGCACTCTGCCTTTGTATCAAAAAAAGCTCTGGAGAGTGCAAAGACACCTTCCAGAGCATGGCAAACAGACACGCAAAAAATGCTTGCGTTTGCAAAAATACATCTTCTTCCATCCAGACTATCACTGTCGGCCTCGGAATTTCACCGAATCCTGCCTTGCGGCTCGTGGGCTTTACCACCGATAGGGAATTTCACCCTGCCCTGAAGATTTTGATTCAATTTTGATTGCGAACCCGCAGAGGATTCGACAAGGGGAATGATAGCACGATAAAACTGCCTTGTCAAGTCTTATTTCGAGAAAATATCCTAGGCAGTTTGCACAAAAAGAAACGATACATTCCATAAAAATCCAAAATTACTGGGGTTTTAAGAGTTCTTTTTTGCGGATTTTCCCGCTGATGGTCTTGGGCATGTGCTCGACAAAATCCAAGAAACGTATCCACTTATAGGCGGAGGAGCGTTCATTGCAGAAAATTTTCAGCTCTTTTTTGAGCTGGGAGCTGGGGGTAAAAGCGGGATTCAACAAGACAAATGCCTGAATTGCCTGCCCACGCAGGGCATCGGGCACACCCAAAACAGCACACTCTGCCACGGCGGGATGCTGTGCCAAAATCTGCTCAATTTCCGCAGGCCCAACCCGATAGCCACCCGTTTTGATGACATCATCGGCACGCCCTTCAAAGTAGAAATAGCCCTCGGCATCTTGCCAAGCGGTGTCGCCTGTGTGATAGACCCCACCCCGCCAGACTTCTGCAAAAAGGTCGGGATTGCCACAATATTGACGGAACAAACCCACGGGAATTGCACCGTTTTCCTCAGGCAAGACCACCAATTCCCCGACTTGTCCAGCGGCAACGGGCTGGTTTTCACTGTCCACGAGGGAGAGACGATAGAGGGGATTTGCCTTGCCCAAAGAGCCAAGAGGCGCGTCAGGACGCACTTGGGCGAGCAGAAGTGTGCTCTCCGTCTGTCCATAGCCCACTGAAATTTTCAAACCCGTTTTGTCGAAAATCTTGCAGAAAATCGCATCGGGCAGGGGTTCGCCTGCGGTGCTGAGGTGGTGCAGAGAGGGCATGGGAAGCCACTGGGTTTTCAGCAGATAGCGGTAAATCGTGGGGGGGGCGCAGAAGCTGGTGACCTCATATTTCTGGATGATTTGCATGAGCTGACGGGGGTCGAAATTGTCAAAATCAAAGACCATGACGGCAGAGCCTAAGAGCCATTGTCCGTACAACTTTCCCCAAGATGCCTTTGCCCAGCCCGTTTCTGCCACGGTGAAATGCAAGCCATCTTCTGTCGCACGGTGCCAGTATTTTGCCGTGACGATGTGCGCAAGGGGGTAGCTGTGCGTGTGCATGACACCCTTGGGCTGTCCCGTTGTGCCAGAGGTGAAATAGGTCACGATGGGTTCATCCACCTGCGTGGCAATGCGTTCCAGCGTCGTGGGGGCACTCTGCATGGCTTCACTCAAATTGATACAGTCGGGCACACGCTCCCGCACGATGAAGACTTGCTGCAAAAAGCCCTCCTCTTTCAGTGTCAAAAAGCGGGCGGGGGCGTGTTCTTCGTTGGTGCAGATGGCAAAATGAATCTGACCCTGCTCGGCACGGTAACGCAAATCTGCCACGGTGAGCATATGTGTCACGGGGGCTAAAATCGCACCCATTTTGTGCAGTGCCATGGCGACAAACCAATACTCATAATGTCGTTTGAGCATGACCAGAACGGTATCGCCTTTTTGGACACCCTCGGCTTGCAAGACATGAACAAGCTGGTTGCTTTTTTCTTGGATATCTCGAAAGGTGAAACGTGCTTCTTCGCCCAGTGCGTTGCACCAGACGAGGGCGGTTTTTTCGGGGCTTTCCTCGGCAGTGGCATCCAAAACGTCATAGGCAAAATTGAAGTTGTCACCGTATTGTAAGGAAATATGCTTCAAATGACCGTTTTCGTCCAAGGTTTCGGTACAAAAGTGCTGGTACTGGCTCATAGAGTCTCCTTTTCTTGGGGGGCATTGAGCGAACCAAAGGCACGAAAACGGGCATAACGTCGCTCCAGTAGGGTAGCCGTATCCAAGGCGGACAAGTTGCGGAACGTATCGTCCAGTGCCTTGGAAAGCTGGCGGTAAAAATGGGGGCTGTCCAGATGCGTTTCTGGTACAATGCGCTCGGCAATGCCAAAAGCTTTGGCATCTTGGGCGGTGAGTTTCAGGCAGTCGGCGGCATCCTTGGCACGGCTGGCATCTTTCCACAAAATGCTGGCACAACCCTCGGGGGAAATGACGGAATAAATGGCATTTTCCAGCATCCAAACCTCATCGGCAACGGCAAGCCCCAGCGCACCACCAGAGCCACCTTCGCCAATCAAGAGGGAGACAATGGGTGTGGCAAGGTCGCTCATTTCGTAGAGGTTCTGGGCAATCGCCTGCCCCTGTCCACGTTCTTCTGCACCAATGCCACAGAATGCCCCAGAGGTATCCACCAGACACAAAACGGGTCGGTGAAATTTTTCAGCTTGTTTCATGAGACGCAGGGCTTTGCGGTAGCCCTCGGGGTGTACCGCCCCGAAATTGCGGTAGACACGTTCCTTGGCAGAACGTCCTTTTTCGATGCCAATGACGGTCAGGGGTTGACCTTTGAGCGTGGCAATGCCCCCCACGATGGCGTGGTCGTCGGAAAAATTGCGGTCGCCGTGCAGTTCCAAAAAGTCGGGAAAAAGCTGGTTGATGTACGAAAGGGCGGTGGGGCGGTTGTTGGCACGGGCGAGCTTCACCCGTTCATAAGCAGTCGTACTCATAGGCTTTCCTCCTGTTTGGGTCTTTGGTGTAGGGCGAGCAGGTGGGAAATGCAGTCTGCTTGCTCCTGTCGGGGTACAATGGCATCCACAAAGCCGTGCTCTAAGAGAAATTCGCTGGTCTGGAAGCCCTCAGGCAATTTTTTACGCACGGTCTGCTCAATGACACGGGCACCGGCAAAGCCTACGGTTGCGTTTGGCTCTGCCAAAATGATATCCCCCTCCATGGCGAAGCTCGCCATGACACCGCCCGTGGTGGGGTCGGTGAGGATGGTGAGATACAAAAGCCCTGCACGGCTGTGCCGACGCACAGCGGCGGACGTTTTTGCCATTTGCATGAGGGAGAGCATCCCCTCCTGCATGCGTGCCCCCCCTGAGACGGTGAAGCCCACAACGGGCAAGCCCCGCTCAGTGGCAAGTTCAAACGTACGGGTGATTTTTTCGCCCACGGCAGTACCCATAGAGCCCATCATGAAATAGGGTTCCATGATGAAGATGCAACAATCCTGCCCGCCGATGCATGCCGTACCACAGAGCACCCCTTCTTCACTGCCCGAAAGGGCTTGGGTCATCTGCAATTTTTTGGCATAGTCGGGGAATGTCAAGGGGTCATTGCCCAAGATGCCTTGGAACTGCTCTTGAAAACTGCCCTTGTCGACCAGAAGTGCCAGACGTTGCTTGGCACGGATGCGGAAATGGTGTCCGCAGGAGCAGGTGTTGGCATTGCTCCAGAGCTGGCTGAGGGGTGTTTGGCGGTGGCAGTTGGGACATTGCTCGGACAGCTCTGCCTCTTGGGGGTTGGGCTTGGCGGGAATGGAACTGCGTCCGCCCTGCTCGAGCGGATTTTTCGGGCGGTATAAAAAAGAAAAGGGTGGCATGGTAATTCACCTCACGCTGTCAAAAATGAAAATGATTTGTTTTGTGTTGTAGGGGACGATGCCAACATCGTCCCCAGAGGAAAGCGATTAAGAGAAAAAGTCCAAACTATACGCACCTGTTTGGAAGCGTTTGTCGGACAAAATGGCGAGTTGTTCTTCCAGATTGGTGGGCACACCCTCAATGACCAGTTCGCACAGGGCAGCTTGCAATTTACGCAGGGCTTCTTCTCGTGTGCCCGCATAGACAATGAGCTTGCCCAAAAGAGGGTCATAGGCGGGGGAGATGACAGAGCCGACCGCAAGGAAGGTATCGAAGCGGACAAAGACCCCTCCTGGAATGTGCAAAAATTCCACCTTCCCTGGGGCTTTGGCGTTGATGCGACACTCGACCGCACAGCCACGCAAGAGCACATCTTCTTGGGCAAAATTCAGCCCAATACCCGCTGCAATACGGATTTGCCACTTGACCAAATCCAAGCCTATCATGGCTTCGGTCACGCCGTGCTCGACCTGCAAACGCACATTCATTTCCATGAAATAATACTTGCCCGACTGGTCAAGCAAAAATTCCAGTGTGCCCAAGTTCTGATAGCCCACGGTCTGGACAGCACGGGTGATGCAAGCCATCATTTCCGCTCTGGTAGCGGGGTCAATGGCGGGGGAGGGGGCTTCTTCCAAGAGTTTTTGGTGGTTGCGTTGGATGGAGCAATCACGCTCACCCAAGCAGAGGACATGCCCCTGTTCATCGGCAATGATTTGCATTTCGATGTGGCGGGCGGGGAAGACGTATTTTTCCATGTAGACCGCCCCATCGCCAAAGGCAGCTTGCCCCTCGGCGGTGGCGGCATGAAATGCCTGAGACATTTCTTCAGGACGGGTGACCAAACGAATGCCTCGCCCCCCACCTCCAGACCGTGCCTTGAGCATGACGGGATAGCCGATTGTCTCAGCGGCGGTGAGTGCCTCGGGCACGTCGGGCAAAATATTTGTACCAGGAATGACGGGCAAACCCGCTTCTTGGAATAAGGTCTTGACCCGTTCTTTGTCGCTCAGGCGTTGCATGGTCTCGGCAGAACAGCCGATGAAGGCAATGCCATTTTCGGCACAGGCTTGGGCAAAGTGGGCATTTTCGGAGAGAAAACCGTAGCCTGGGTGAATCGCTTGTGCCCCAGAGAGCAGGGCGGCACTCAAAATACGGTTTTCATTCAGATAACTGTCCTGTGGTGCGGTTTCGCCAATGCAATAGCTCTCGTCCGCTAGGGCAACATGGAGACAATCGGCATCGGCTTGGGAATAGACCGCCACGGTGGAAATGCCCATTTCCTTGCAGGAGCGGATGATGCGCACGGCGATTTCCCCACGGTTGGCAATGAGTATTTTTGAAAACACGGCTTACACCTCAGTCAGTGCAAAGGAGAAGCTGGCTTCGATGCAGAGGGTTTCTCCGACATAGCCCTTGCCCTCGGCAAAATAAAAGGGATGTTTGCTCCGCTTGAGGCGACATTCCGTGCGGAAGACATCCCCAGGGCGGACGCTGCTGCGAAAACGCACCTTGTCCAGACCCGTAAACAGGGGCAGTTGCGTGGCAGTCATTTTGTCTGCCAGCAGAACGCAAGTGGATTGGGCGAGCATTTCGCAGAGTATCACACCGGGCACAACGGGATTGTCTGGAAAATGCCCCTGCAAAAACCATTCATCGCCACGGATGGTGATTTTCCCGCAGGCGGTGTCCTCGACGGCTTCGGCTTCGTCCAGAAGAAGCATATTGTCACGGTGGGGCAAAATGCCCTTGAGTTCTTCTTGGGTCATACGCTCTCCTTTCGCAGACGAAACAGGGGGTGACCAAAATCAACCACCTGTTGATTGCCGACACAGACTTCGGTGATGACCCCGTCACAGTCGGCGGTGATTTCGTTCATGAGCTTCATGGATTCGATGATGCACAGGACGTCACCCTGCTTTACGCTGTCGCCCACGGAGACAAAACACGCTTGATTTTCAGCGGGGGCAGCGTAGAACATGCCCACCATGGGCGAAGTGACGGTGACAACATCAGGGCTTTGTGTCACGGGCATCAGGTGCTCTGGGCTGGGGCTAGGGGCAACGGCGGGCAAAACCACAGGCAGGGTCGTGCTGGCACTGGTGGGTGTGCTGTTGCGTTCCAGACGCAGGGTCTTGCCGTTTTCAGACAGCTCAAAGGCACTCAGGTCGAGGTCTTGCATGATTTTGGCATAGCCACGGATTGTCGTTTCATCCATGGCTTACACCTTGCGAAATGCCAAGCAAGCATTGTGACCGCCAAAGCCCAGAGAGTTGGACAGGGCAAGGTCAATTTCTGCAACACGGGCAGTGTGGGGGACGTAATCCAAATCACAAGCTTCATCGGGCTGTTCGAGACCCACCGTGGGAGGGAGCTTGTTTTCTTGCAGTGCCAGAAGGCAGGCAATGGCTTCTGCCGCACCCGCTGCACCCAGCATGTGTCCTGTCATGGACTTGCTGGAGCTGACAGGGGTTTGATAGGCTTTTTCGCCCAAGAGGGTCTTGATGGCACGGGTTTCCATGGCATCGTTGAGGGGTGTCCCCGTGCCGTGGGCATTGATGTAGAGGCGGGTGTTTTCGTCATAGCCCGCTTCCTGCAGGGCTTGACGCATGGCAGCGACTGCGCCCGTCCCTTCGGGGTGGGGGGCGGTGATGTGGTGGGCATCGCAGGTCGAGCCATAGCCACAGACTTCACCCAAAATGGTCGCACCACGGGTTTTGGCATGTTCGTATTCTTCCAGCACCAGAGCTGCACCACCTTCACCCATGACAAAGCCACCACGGCGGGCATCAAAGGGCAGGCAAGCTTCTTCGGGGTTCTGGGCAGTGCTCAGGGCTTGCATATTGATGAAACCAGCCAGACTGATTTCCGTGATGGGGGCTTCTGCACCGCCCGTGATGACGGCATCACAGTAGCCATGGCGGATGGCACGGACAGCCTCACCGATGGCATTCGAGCCAGAGGCACAGGCGGTCACAGCGGGCAGGGCTGCGCCTTGACAGTTGAAGCGAATGGCAATCATCCCCGCTGCCATGTTGGCAATCATCATGGGGATGAAGTAGGGGGAGACACGTCTTGCACCCTTGGCACGCAACTTGTCCTGTTCTACGCCAAAGGTCGTAATGCCCCCAATGCCTGTGCCGAAATAGACACCGATGCGTTCGGGGGACAGAGTGCCCAAAAATCCGCTCTGTTCCACGGCTTGGCTGGCGGCGGCGATGGCAAAATGGGCGACGGGGTCGGAACGGAGCATTTCTGCTTTTTCCATATAGTCACGGGCATTGAAATCCTTGACTTCTGCCACGACAGAGGCTTTGTAATCGGTGGTATCAAAACGGCTGACGTGACCGAAGCCACGTTTGCCTGCAAAAAGTGCAGAGCGAAAATCTGCTACATTGTTTCCGATGGGGCTGACAATGCCCATCCCAGTGACAACGACACGACGATTCATAGGAGAGAGTCCTTTCTATCACATCGCCAGACCGCCATCTACCTTCAGGACTTCGCCTGTGATGTAGCTGGAGAGGTCGGACGCAAAAAATACGGCTGCCTTGGCGACGTCTTCGACCGTACCCAGACGGGCGAGCGGGATGGACGAGGCAAGGGGGGATTCGGTATCGACCGCTTGGGTCATATCGGTTTGGATGAAACCGGGGGCAATGACATTGCAACGGACGTTGCGGGATGCCAGCTCACGGGCAACGGATTTGCTCATGCCAATGAGACCCGCTTTGGAGGCGGCATAATTTGCCTGCCCAGCATTGCCCAAAATGCCCGAAACGGAACTGATGTTGATGATATTGCCCCGCTTGGCACGGAGGAACAGGGGGGTGGTGTGGCGAATGAGGTTGAATGCCCCCTTGAGGTTGGTATCGAGCACGGCATCGAAGGCATCTTCTTTCATCATGGCGATGAGTCCATCACGGGTAATGCCCGCATTGTTGACCAAAATATCAACCTTACCAAAACGGCTTTTTACCTGAGCAAGCAGGGCTTTGCAGGCATCAAAATCCGCCACATCGCAACGATAAATTTCGACTTCTACACCAAAGGCACGGCATTCTTCCGCCACGCTCTGGGCGGCTGTGTCGTTGTTGGCATAGACGAGGGCGAGATTTGCACCCTCTTTGGCATAGGCGAGGGCAATGCCACGCCCAATCCCACGGGACGCCCCAGAAATGAGGGCAACTTGTTCTTTGAGCATGGTTTAAGCCTCCTTGGTGATGGCATCGAGCTGGGCAGAAGTGCTGATGCTGTGGCAGGTGACGCTGGGGTCAATTTTCTTGACCAGCCCCGCTAAGACCGTTCCTGCGCCGACTTCGTACATGGTGGTGACACCTTGGGCAATCATGTCCCGTACAATGGCTTCCCAGCGTACGGGGTTCTCGATTTGCTGTGCCAAGAGGGTTCTGGGGTCGCCCGCATAGGGCTTGCCCGTCACGTTGGCATAGAGGGGAATTTTGGGGGTCTGGATGTCGACTTGCGCCAAGACGTCGGCAAAGGACTGAGCCGCCTCGTGCATAAAGACGGAGTGGAAACCACCGCTGACCTTGAGGGGCATGGCTCTGCCTCCAGCGGTTTTGACGGCAGCGGAGAAGGGGGCGAGCTGTTCCCGCAGACAGGCAACGGTGACCTGCCCTGGGCAGTTGTAATTGACGGGATACACCCCCTCGAACTGGGCACAAATGCCCTCCACGGTGGCATTGTCCAATTTCAAAACCGCCGCCATGGCGGTGTCGATTTGTTCGGCGGAGTTTTGCATCAGGGCGGCACGTTGGCAGACCAAGGAGAAGCCGTCTGTGAGGGAAACTGCCCCTGAGCAAGACAAAGCCGCCACTTCGCCCAGAGAGAAGCCAGCGAGCATGTCGGGGACGATACCACGGGCAATGAGGGCGTGTGCAGCGGCGAGTTCACAGGCAAAGAGACAGGGCTGGGTGTGAATGGTTTGGGAGAGCGTCTCCATTGCCCCTTCAAAACAGAGGGCAAGTGTGCCAGAGCGTTGGGCTTCGAGCTGGTCAAAAATGGCACGGGCATGGGGGTTGTTCTCGTAGAAATCTTGCCCCATGCCGACCTGCTGTGCGCCTTGCCCTGGGAATAAAAAGGCTATTTTACCCATTGGGAAGCTCCTTTCAAGATGGCTTCGCCCTCGGTGCAAAGTTCCTCGATGATGGAGGCGGCACTTTGCGTGCGCTTGACCATAGAGGCAACTTGACCCGCCAGAAAACAGCCTGTTTGCAAATCGCCATTCTGGACGGCACGGGCGAGTGAGCCGACCGACATGGCTTCCAAATCCTCGTCGGAAATGTCGGTGTATTCTGCTTTTTGGATGGCACGGGTCAGAGGGGTACGCAGACTGCGTACGGGGTGACCAGAGCGTCTGCCCGTGGTGATGGTGGATAAATCGGTTGCTTGTAAGATTTTTTCCTTGTAGGTGGGGTGGATGTGGCACTCGTCTGCAACGAGGAAACGTGTCCCGACCTGTACACCACAAGCACCGAGCATGAAGCTGGCCGCCATGCCACGACCGTCTGCAATGCCACCTGCTGCCAAAACAGGCAGGGGCGAGGCATCACAGATTTGAGGCACAAGTGCCATGGTGGACAGTTCGCCGACATGCCCGCCTGCTTCGCCACCTTCCGCAATGAGGGCATCTGCACCGACACGGGTCATGAGCTTTGCCATGGCGACGGAGGGCACAACGGGAATGACACGAATGCCAGCGGCTTTCCAAGCTTTCATGTACTTGGCGGGGTTGCCAGCACCCGTGGTCAGTACGGGCACATGTTCGTCAATGACAACTTGGGCAATTTCGTCAGCATAGGGGCTGAGCAACATGATATTGACACCAAAGGGCTTATCGGTGAGGGAGCGGGCGATTTGGATTTGTTCACGGACATAGTCCGCAGGGGCAGAAGCCCCTGCGATGATGCCCAGACCGCCACCTTCGGAAGCGGCTGCTGCCAATCGTCCGTCAGAAATCCATGCCATTGCACCTTGGAAAACAGGGTAGCGAATGCCGAGTAAGTCGCATACGGGGGATTGAATCATGGTCTTAGTCCTGACACTTCTTTTCGACGTAGCGGACGAGGTCGCCCACGGTTTCGACTTTTTCTTCGAGTTCGATTTCACGACCGATGCTGTCTTCGAGGTTCATGAGCAGTTCGACGGTGTCGAGGGAATCAATGCCCAGTGCCTGAAAGGTGGTGTCCATGGTGATGTCGGAGACGGGGCAATCGTTGTGTTCAGCAATAAGCTGTGCAATGGCTTCAAAAATCATGGGGAATACCTCCAAAAGTATATGTGTGTTTGTGTGCGTGTGTGTGGGCGGTGCGCTTGCGCAGGAAGCCCAAGAAAAAACGCAGGTTATCAGTGATAACCTGCGGACATTATAACCACAGTAGGGAAGATTTGTCAAGCAAACAATTTTGAATTTTTTGTGAATGCCTCAGGGCAAATCGAATTCACGGTCGATGGCACGGCGGACATAGTCGATGTTTTGGGCATTGTATTCCAGCCCGCCGTTGTCGAACATGAGGGCAGCGCCATAGATGAGGGAGCGCACGACATAGATTTTAAATTCTGCGGTTTCACGGGGCATACCGTGATTATCTGCATAGGCATAGATGAGACGGCGGGAGCTGTTGCTCAGGCGGAGTTTGAGGGCGTCATAATCGCCCTTGAGTTTTGGGTTTTTGAGCGTAATGATGGAGCGAAAGTTGGAATTTTCCACCAAAAAGTGCATATAGGCGAGACAAAGCTCGGTGATTTGTTTGCGCAAATCGCTGGGGTATTGGGCAATGATGCTGGGGATACGGGCTTCCCAATCGTCAATGACATGTTTGATGATGGCAATGATGAAGGTGGACTTGTCGGAAAAATGTTTGTAGGGGGCGGCACAGGAGATGCCACATTGGGTCGCTACACGGCGGACGGAAAAATCACGGATGCCGTGTTCGTTGAGTTCCAAAAGACCGTTTTGGATGAGCCGTTCACGGACTGGGAGGGGCTTGCTGGAAGCCAAGGCATATCGCCTCCTTTTTCTGTTCTTGCAATTTTCTCAGTTTTGTGACATGATAGGAACTATCTAGCATAAGCATAGCATGAAATCGGGCGGGGAAAAAGAGTCTTTTGCACATCGGCAAGAAGATTTTGTTGATGGAGGCGGTTTTTCTTCGTCTGGAAAGATTGAGGAGGTTATTTTGATGAGCGTATTGAAAGCCATTGACGAGCGTTGGTCTTGTCGCAATTATGCCAGCACCCCCATTGAAGCAGAGAAGTTGCACCGTATTTTGCAGGCGGGGTGGCTCGCCCCCACCGCCAGCAACGAACAGCGTACGAAAATCATTGCCGTCACTGACCCTGAGCTACGCCGTCAGTTGATGGACGCCTGTGAAGACCAAGCAATGGTCGCACAAGCCCCCTGCGTTTTGGTGACCTGTGCCGACCAAGACCGCACCATGATTTGCGGGCAATCCGCCCGCACGGTGGACTGCTCCATCGCCATGGCATTTATGCGTTTACAGGCGATTGAGGAGGGCTTGCAGGGCTGTTGGCTGGGTTGGTTTCACCCAGAACAGGTCAGAGAGCTGTTGAACATCCCCGACGACCACATCGTCGTGGCGGTCATGCCCATCGGCTACCCCGCCGTCTCTGGTCAGCGTTCTTACAAGAAACCCATGGAGATAGATAAGGCGCTGAAAAGCGGCTTCAACTGGGAGGTCGGACCCTTCGA
>CAZSWQ010000032.1:0-15409 GCA_964611025.1 uncultured Ruminiclostridium sp. | reverse complement strand
CTCCGCACGCCCCGACGGGGGCTTGCCCCCGTCGTTGTCACGGCTCGCCGTGACCCCCGCCCCCCTCTGTTATACCACATAGCACCCCCAGAGGCAAATTTAACGTATACTTTTTCTAAGATTCGTGCTATACTATTCTTGTCAGCGTATCGGTTGCCACACCCTACGCCTTTTTTCAGCGTCCACCGCAGGGACGCACAGCACAACAGCCCATACTCTCCCCTTGCGTTTTCAGGGCAAGGGCAGGGGCGTGCTCTCCGTCTGCGGTCAATTTCTCATACCCAAAAAGGAGCTATTATGGCAGATTCTTTGAAAATTATTTCCCTCGGCGGCCTCAACGAAATCGGTAAAAACTTAACCGTCTACGAGTACGGCAAAGACATCATCATCATCGACGTCGGCATGGGCTTCCCCGACGATGACATGTACGGCATCGACGTCGTCATCCCCGACATCTCCTACCTCATCAAAAACCAAAACCGCATCCGTGGCATCTTCCTCACCCACGGTCACGAAGACCACATCGGCGCGCTCCCCTACGTTCTCCGCTCCATCAACGCACCCATCTATGCCACCCGCATGACCATGGGGCTGGTCAAACTCAAGCTCGAAGAACACAAACTCCTCGACAAAGTCAAAATGACCACCTGCGAAGCTGGAGAAATCATCAAAGCTGGTCGCTTCACCGTCGAATTTATCCACGCCAACCACTCCATTGCTGATGCCGTCTCCTTCGCCATCAAGTGCCCTGTCGGCACGGTCATTCAAACCGGCGATTTCAAAATCGACCCCACCCCCATCAAAGGCAAAATGATGGATTTGGCACGCATCGGGCAACTCGGCAAAGAAGGCGTTCTCGCCCTCCTCCCCGATTCCACCAACGTAGAACGCTCTGGGCACACCCGCAGTGAGCGTGCCGTCGGTGCCAGCTTCGATGCCATCTTCAAAGGCTGTGAAGAACGCATCATTGTCACCACCTTTGCCTCCAACGTCGACCGCATCCAGCAAATTGTCAACGTCGCCCACCGCTACGGACGTAAAGTCGCCATCACAGGACGCAGCATGGAAAACACCATGCGTGTTGCCACCGAACTCGGCTACACCGAAATCCCCAACGGTATCCTCGTTGACGTCAACCAAATCAAATCCCTCCCCAAAAATAAAATCTGCATCATCACCACTGGCTCACAAGGCGAAACCATGTCCGCCCTCTCCCGCATGGCATTCTCCACCCACCGCCAAGTCGACATCCAGTCAGGCGACCTCATCATCATGTCCGCTTCCGCCATCCCCGGCAACGAAAGCGCCGTCGGCAACGTCATCAACGAACTCTTCCGCAAAAATGCCACCGTTGTCAACGAACGTGCTGGAGAACTCCACGTCTCCGGCCATGCCTGCCAAGAAGAACTCAAAATCATTCATGCCCTCTGCCGTGCCAAGTACGTCATCCCCGTCCACGGCGAACAACGCCACCTCCAAGTCCATGCCCAGCTCGCCCGTGAAATGGGCACACCCCCAGAAAACGTCATCATCAGCGACATCGGACGTGTCATCGAACTCACCCCAGACAAAGCCGAACTCACAGGCACTGTCCCCTCTGGTCGTGTCTTCGTCGATGGCTACGGTGTCGGCGACGTCGGCTCTGTTGTCCTCCGTGACCGCAAGCACCTCGCCCAAGACGGCATGATTGTCGTTGTCCTCTCCCTCTCCAGCGAAGACGGCTCTCTCATCTCTGGCCCTGACATTGTCACCCGTGGTTTCGTCTACGTCAAGGAGTCCGAGGAGCTTCTCGAAGACCTTAGACAGCTCGCACTCGATGCCCTTTCCTCCTGTCAGAGCCGTAACGTCTACGAGTGGACTGCCATAAAATCTGCCATCAAAAGCGATATTTCTGGTTATCTCTACAAGAAAACCAAGCGGAATCCCATGATTTTGCCCGTCATTATGGAAATTTAAGCACAAATTCCCCAACAAACTGTATAATCTCTCACCGCTCGCTTGACAGAACTCCAAAAGTCATATATAATTTTTTTGCAAAAGCTGTCAACTTTAATTTACTATTGGAGGTTATTTTTGTGAAAAAAGCATTCCGCAAGATTTGCATGTTTTCCCTCGCCAGCCTGATGCTCTTGGGCTTGGCTGCTTGTGGCGGTAGCCCCGCTCCTGCTGAAGGTGAAGATGCCGCCGCTGAAGGCGATGCCGCTAAAGGCAAAACGTACACCATCTATTCCGACACCGCATTCGCTCCTTTCGAGTACCTCGACATCAAAACCAACAAGTACATCGGTTTTGATATGGATTTACTCGCTGCCATTGCTGAAGACCAAGGCTTCAAGTACACCGTCGAAAACGTCGGCTTTGAAGCTTCTGAAAGCTCCGTGCAGGCCGGTCAGGCCGACGCTATGATTGCCGGCATGACCATCAACGATGCCCGTAAGGAAAAATACGACTTCTCCAACGGCTATTTCGTCGACGGTCAGATTATGGCTGTCAAAAAGGGCAGCGATATCGCTACCTTTGAAGACCTGAAGGGCAAGACCGTTGCCACCAAGGCCAGCACCGAAGGTTACAAGTACGCCATGAGCATCAAAGACGAATACGGCTTTGAAGTCAAGGTTTACGAAGATTCCCCCACCATGTACAACGCACTGACGCAGGGCATTGACGTAGCTTGTTTTGAAGACCGTACCGTCGTCGAATGGGCCATCAAGTCTGGCGACTTGGAACTCGAAACCGTGGGCAACGTCCTCAACCCCAAGGAATACGGCTTCGCTGTAAAGAAGGGTAGCTTCCCCGAACTGATTGAAATGTTCAACGCAGGTCTTGCTAGCCTCAAGGAAAACGGCAAGTACGACGAACTCATGGCCAAGTACGGTTTCTAATCGTATCTGACACAGTAGCAGCTGCACTCTCAGGTTTCAGCATGGCATGGACATGCCATGCTGAAACTTTTTATGCCTGAGACAATGCGTCCCTCTGCTGTGTAGAAAAAAATCTTATTTTTGTTGGGATCGATGTTATGGATTTTGAAAAATTTGCAGTATTTAGCAAGATGATTGGGCAAAACATCGTGGAAGCAGCTCAAGATTCCACACCTTTTATCTTAGAAGGCTTGAGACTCACCCTGATGGTTTCTATCTCCGCCATCATCATTGGTATTGTCATCGGTCTGTTTGCCTGCCTCATGCGTCTTTCTAAATGGAGAGTCTTGCGCTGGATTGCCAGTGCCTATATCTGGGCTGTGCGTGGCACACCTATGATTGTGCAAGCCTTTTTTATTCACTTCGGCGTGTCCGAAATCATTCGTATTTTTCTCCCCAGTTTTGTCTTCACCGCAGAACACTCTGCCATCATCACGGCGAGTATCAATGCGGGGGCATACTTGGCGGAAATCTTCCGTGGTGGCATCAACGCTGTGCCCAAGGGACAGATGGAAGCCGCCCGCTCTCTGGGCATGGGCTATGGCAAAACCATGCAAAAGGTTATCCTGCCCCAAGCGATTAAAATTACCATTCCTTCCATGGTGAATCAGTTCATCATCACCATCAAGGATACGTCCATCCTCTCTGTCATCGGTTTGGCAGAAATGACCAACAAAACCAAGGCCTATGTCGGTGCGTCCTATAACACCTTCGGCGGTTGGTTCTATGTTGGCTTCTTCTATCTCGCACTCATCTCTATCTTGATGATTATTTCTAAGAAAGTCGAGGAAAAGTACAGCTATGGAAACAAAAAATGATGCCACTTTGAAAAAAGAAATCAAAATTAAAATTTCCAACCTGCACAAGAGCTTCCACGACTTGGAGGTACTCAAAGGGGTGGACTTGGAAATCCAAGAGGGACAAGTGGTCTGCATCATTGGGCCATCTGGTTCTGGGAAATCCACTTTTTTACGTTGTATGAATCAGCTCGAAACCGTCACCAGCGGTGAAATCATTATCGATGGTTACACCATCACGGACAAAAAAGTCAACATCAACAAAGTCCGTGAAAACATTGGGATGGTGTTCCAGAGCTTTAATCTCTTTCCCCACCTGACCGCCAAGGAAAACGTCATGCTTGCCCCCGTCGACTTGAAGAAAATGACCAAATCCGAGGCAAATCAGGCAGCACTTGACCTTCTGACTTCCGTTGGGCTGTCCGACAAAGCGGACTATTACCCCAACCAGCTCTCTGGCGGTCAGCAACAGCGTGTTGCCATTGCCCGTGCGCTGGCGATGCAACCTGACATTATGCTCTTTGACGAGCCAACCTCTGCACTTGACCCCGAAATGGTCGGGGAAGTGTTGCAGGTTATGAAAAAACTCGCCGCCGAGGGCATGACCATGGTCGTCGTCACCCACGAAATGGGCTTTGCCCGTGACGTTGCCGACCGTGTCATCTTGATGGCTGGTGGCTACATCGTCGAAGACGGCGCGCCTGAACAAATCTTTGAAAACCCCCAAGAAGCCAGAACACAGGAATTTTTGCGGGCTGTTTTATCCTAAGCAAGCAGGACTTGAGACCGCTCCGTCTCAAGTCCTTTTTTGTTTCATTTCAGGCAATCGAATAGAAAGGACGGTTTTTTTATGATTGATGATGTCTTACAATTCAACCGTGCATTTGTCCAAAACAAGTCCTACGAACGCTATTTGACCAGCAAATACCCAGACAAAAAAATGGCGATTCTCTCTTGCATGGATACCCGTCTGACCGAACTGCTCCCCGCCGCACTGGGTCTGCGCAACGGCGACGCCAAGCTAATTAAGAATGCAGGTGGGGTCATTTCTCACCCCTTTGGTTCGGTCATGCGCAGCATCTTAATTGCCATTTATGAATTGGACGTCAAGGACATTTTGGTCATTGGACACAGTGACTGTGGTGTGCAACACGTTGACGCCAACGAGATGGTACAGCACATGCTCCGCCGTGGCATTTCCAAAGATAACATTGACATGGTGCGCTATTGCGGGGTGGATTTTGAGGATTGGCTCTCCCGCTTTGACTGTGTGGAAAATTCCGTGCAGGAGACGGTGGACTTCCTTGCCAAGCACCCTCTCATCCCCCACGACATCTCCCTCTACGGTTTTGTCATTGATTCCCAAACAGGCGAACTCGCACCCATACACCAAGTGCTCGAACGCTGAAACAAAAAAAGCCCGCCGTCCCCTTTGGGGACGGCGGGCTTTTCGCCCCTACGGGGCGAAAAGTCTGATGGGCTTAATAATGATATTCCTTGCGGTAGCGTTTGAAGTAGTACACGGCGACAATCGCACCCAAGGTCTCCGCAACGGGAATCGAGAGCCACACACCTGTTGTCCCAAACATCAAAGGCAGAATCAACATCATGCCCAAGATGAATAGGAAGGTACGCAGAAAAGAAACAATGGCGGAGACCCGACCGTTGGATACCGAGGTAAAGAAAATCGAAGCGAAAATACAGAACCCACGGAAGATATATGCCAAGGAGAACAAGGTAAAACCCAATTTTGCCATGGCATAGGCACTGCTGTCGGTGGCGATAAATGCCGTGACAATCTGACCAGAGAACAGCATACACACCACGGACAAAATCACCGAGCTAATCATAATGAAGCGGATGGCAAGCCAGAACACATTTTTCGTCCGCTCATGGTTCTGCTCACCCTTGGCATAGGCGAAAATCGGGGCGACCCCTGCCCCAAAGCCAATGTAAATCGAGTTCATCAAAAACTGAATCTGAATGATGACACTGGCGGCGGCAATCCCGTCTTCCCCTGCCAGCTTGCGCATAATCAAATTCATCGTCATGGTGATAATCGCCAGAGCGATATTCGTCACCATTTCCGAAGAACCATTCGTGCAGGTCAAAAGCAAAAATTTGGGGTGACGTTTCGGCTTTACAAAATATAAACTGTTTTTATGATTCACCAAAAAATATACAATGAAAATCGCACCAGGCACAAGGAAGCCAATGCCAACACCAATCGCTATACCCACAATGCCAATCTTCAAGACACCCGTCAGGATATAGCCCGCCAAGATGGTCAGAATACCCCCCAGAAAATTGATATTCATGCCCATCACGGGTTTGCCGATGGTCACAAAGAAATGCTGAGAGGCAATCTGCCAGAACACAAAGGGAAACGACAGGGCATAGGTGCGTAAGTAGGGAATGGCATAGACGTCCAATTTAGGGGTCGATCCGAGAAAATGCAAAATCTGTTCGTCAAACGTCAGGGTCAGCACCATCAGAACCACACCCACCAGCGTTCCCACAATACAAATGTGCGTTAAGTTCTCTCGTGCAGTTTGATGATTGCCCTCCCCCAAATTGGCGGCAATGATGGCATTTGCACCCATGGTGAACATGATGGCAACCGCTAAAACTGCCGACACCAAGGGGAACGTGACGCTCATGGCAGACAGTGCATCTTCCCCGATGAACTGCGAGGCAAAGATACTCCCTAAGGTCGAATAAATGGCGATGAACAACATCATCAAAATACTCGGCATGGTAAAGCGTATCAGGCTACTTGCGGTGAATTTCTGCGCTATCGCTTGCACAGGTTCTTTTTCCGCTGTGGCGACCACATCTTCAGACTGTGACATGAAATCTCCTCCTTTTTCTCATGACAGGAAAAAAACCGCAAACCAGAAAGCCTCTCGTTTGCGGTCAAGTTTTCAAGGAACTTGTTCGTTTCCCCTGTATTATAGGTCATGATACCACAGTCTGTTTCCAACTGTCAAGCAAAGCCCTCACTCCTCGCCCTCCTGCGTGGGCAAAATACGCACATAATCCGTCGGCACACGGAGGTACATCTCCTCACAAGCACGCTGGGCTTCTATTAAAATGGTCAAGGCTTTTTCCGTCTCACGCATCATATGAAAATACATTGCCTGATAATCTGCCATGCTTTCTCATTCTCCTTTTTGTCTGATATGTATTTGGGGGTTGGGGGCAAGTCAGTATGCGGGCGGATGATATCCGCCCCTACAAATGATTCCCCTGAGGGGGCTGTCGAGGACACCAGCCCCTACGATATCAACCATTATAGGACACATCGTCCTATAAATCAATAGGGAATGTATTTTTAGGGTATAGTCAAATCGGGTGATTTGATGCAACTAAAAATACGTGATTTGAGAGAAGACCATGATTTGACACAGGAACAGGTGGCAGAGCTGTTGCAATGTGACCAGTCCCTATATTCTAAATATGAACGGGGACAACGAGAACTCCCCCTCCGTTTTGCCATTCGTCTTGCAGAATTTTATGGAACGAGTGTGGATTATTTGGTGGGGCGAAAAACAGAGGATTTGTAGGGGACGATGTGAGCATCGTCCCCCCGTCCACGACGTGCCCTAGGGGCTTATCCCAAGGGACATCGGGCGGATGATATCCGCCCCTACATAGCACAGATTGAAAAAGACGGCAGGTTTCCCTGCCGTCTTTTCTTGTCTGGGAAAAAGGCTTACTTCATGCCGTTTTCGTAGGACTGAATCATCTTCTTGACCATCTGACCGCCCACAGAACCTGCTTCTCTTGCACTCAGGTGACCGTTGTAGCCCTGCTGGAGGTTCACGCCAACTTCATTGGCGGCTTCCATCTTGAACTGGTTCATCGCTTCACGGGCTTCGGGAACGGCGATACGGTTTCGACCGTTGTTATTGGACTGTGCCATACTGTGTTTCTCCTTTGTTTCTGTTTCTATTTGTGACCGCTGCGACGATGGTTTGTGTCGCTTGGTCTGCTCCTAGAATACCCCCAGAAAAAGCTTCTATGCAGGGAGTTTTTGCTAAGGAAATCCACACCAAAAAATGCGAAGAACGCAACCAGTCAACACAGCCCAGCCCTGCGGTCTTTCTCTAATATTGTGAATAATTTGTAAACTCTCCCCACCTTTTTCCAGCATACCACAGTTTTCATTGACTTTACGCGTCGAAAAGTGTATCATATAGCCTAATACAGTTTACTCCTACCCTTGCCTAGAAAGGAAGGTTTCCCTTATGTCCGATACTGCGACCCCCACCCCAGAAAAAAAGCTTACGGCGACCGTTCCGCCCGACTTGCCCCCCATCGCACCCGATGCAGAGGACGCTACCCAAGTGCTTCCCCAGCTGGAGGAAGAAAAAACATCCACCAACACAGAAATCACACAGACAGCGGTCACGGAAACAACGACCGAACCCGTTCAGACCGAACCCGCAAGCCCTGCGGAAACCCTGCCCGCTGTGTCCGAAATACCCGAAGCCGACACCAAGACCAAAAAAGGCAAGAAAAAAGCCAAACGGGAAAAAGCCAAAAAACCAAGAAAATCCCGCAAAAAATTGCTCTGGATACTCGTGGTCGTGGCATTGCTTGCTGGGCTGGCATTTTGGAAGCTCCGCCCACAGCCCGATGCCCTGCCCGCCCAAAACGTCATGACCGCATTTGTCACCCGTGGGGCGATTACCAGCATTGTAGAGGGCAACGGACAGGCAAAACCCAAAAACAGCGAATCCCTTGCCACCGCAACCTCTGGCACAGTACGAGAACTCTACGTCTCTGAGGGGCAGATGGTCACAGCGGGCACTGTCCTCTACACCATCGACAGCCCCAGCACCGACGAGAGCGTCAAAAAAGCCCAAGAGGGTGTCCAAGTCTATCAAAAACAAATCAACACCCAGAACGAAGCCAAACAAAAATTGACCGTCCATGCACCCTTTGGGGGCAAGCTCCTAGAGGTCAAAACCCTCAAAGCTGGCGACAGCATCGGGGAGGGCGAAACCATCGCCCGTCTGGTCGATGACAGCACCATGCTCTTGACCCAATATTACAGCTATGCCTATGAGGATTATATTTACATCGGCATGCCCGCAGAGGTCTCTCTGCCCTCCGTCATGCAACAGCTTTCAGGTACGGTCAGTGCTGTCCGCAAAGTCGAGCGTATCTCTGCCGAAGGAACCCGCCTCTTTGCGGTGGACATCAGCATACAGAACCCTGGGACACTCAGCGAAAAGCTGACCGCTTCCGCCATGCTCCCCACCGAGAGCGAAACCATCGCCCCTTACGAGGCGGGCGAGCTTGCCTATACCAAGGTCAGCGAGGTCAAAGCCAGTGTCAGTGGCAAGGTCACACAGAGTCACATGCAGGACTATATGTCCGTCTCATCGGGTCAGCTCCTCGTCTCCCTCAGCGGTGAGGACATTGACAAAGAAATTTCCAACATTCAAGACAGCATGAAAACCGCCCAAGATACCCTCACCGAAGCGCTGAAAAATAAGGAAAAGCTCAGGGCAACTGCACCCATTGATGGCATGGTGGTCGGGCTGAATATGACCGTAGGTGAGGAAATTCAGGCGGGGACTGCCGTGCTGAGTATTGTAGACAGCAGTCAAATTTTGGTCGAGGCCGCCATTGACGAACGCAACATCAATTATGTTCACACAGGTGTCATGGCAGAAATCGACCAGTGGGGCACAGTTGTCTTCGGTACGGTCGAATCCGTCAGCCTGAATGGGAAATTTGAAAATGGCATGACCACCTTCCCCGCAAAAATCTTAGTGGACAACGCTGACGGTGCATTGAACCCCAACGCCAGCATTGTCTATCGCATCGAGGCCAGCCAGAGCAATGATGCCCTGCTCTTGCCCAACCAGTGCGTCAAGTCCGTTGCACACCCAGACACGGGCGACAGCATCCAAGTTGTCTTTGTGAAAAGCGACATACCACCCGACGAGGCACTGATGATAGATGGCACTGCTCTGGGTGTACCCATGGAAGGCTATTTTGCCCTGCCCGTGACCATCGGCATTGCCGACAAATTCAACGTAGAAATCCTCTCTGGTGTGGAAGAAGACATGGAAGTCTTCTCTCAGGTCATGCAAGAAGAAAACTACGGCATGTTTGGCTAAGGAGGATGCAAAACCATGCTCATCCGCTTAGAAGACGTTTATAAAATTTACGGCGAAGGGAAAGAATCTGAGGTCAGGGCACTCGATGGC
This sequence comes from uncultured Ruminiclostridium sp., assembly GCA_964611025.1. Taxonomy (GTDB): domain Bacteria; phylum Bacillota; class Clostridia; order Oscillospirales; family Oscillospiraceae; genus Evtepia. The sequence goes on along the minus strand of CAZSWQ010000032.1, from coordinate 5,464 downwards.
ATCAATTTGGAAATTGACTACGGGGAATTTGTCGCCGTCATCGGGGCATCTGGCTCAGGCAAATCCACCCTCATGAATATTTTGGGCTGTCTCGACATTCCCACCCATGGGGACTATTGGATAGACGGCATCAACATCAAAGAACGCTCTGACTCCCAGCTCTCTTTTTTACGCAACAAGCAAATTGGCTTCATCTTTCAGGGCTTCCATTTGATTCCCTCCATGAATGCCTTGGAAAATGTGGAATTGCCCCTCATTTACCAAGGCATATTGCCCCACAAACGGCGCATCTTGGCGGAAAATGCTCTGGAACGGGTCGGGCTGGAGCAACGTGGCAAACACAAGCCCACCGAGCTTTCAGGCGGTCAGCAACAGCGTGTGGCGATTGCCCGTGCCATTGCCACCAAGCCCCCCATCATCATGGCGGACGAACCCACAGGGGCACTGGACAGCAAAACAGGGCGGGAGGTGCTCCAATTCCTTCACACCCTCAACCGTGAAGGCTCGACCATCATTTTAATCACCCACGACAATAGCATCGCCGCCACCGCAAAACGACTGATTCGTATTTCCGATGGGCGCATCATTGAAGACAAGCAACAGGAGGGCATGGCTGATGAATCTGTGGCAAGCCTTTAAAATGGCGTTCCGCTCCATCTGGGGCAACAAGGGACGCTCTGCCCTGACCATGCTCGGCATCATCATCGGCATTGCGGCGGTCATGGCGACCGTCTCCATCATTCAGGGTATGAACAACAAGCAAATGGAAATGTTCGAAAAAATGGGGAGTAACAAAATCAGCGTCAGTGCCAATGCCTATAATGGTATGCCCCTCTTTGATGATTTGTATGAATACTGTTTGCAACTGGGCAAAGACGTCACAGGTGTCACGCCACAGGGGACATTTTCTGGAAAAATCATCTACGGTGCAAAAAACAGCGAAAACATGGAAGAATCCCCCCAAGTCTACTTGGGCGGGCACCAATATTCCCTCTGCAATAATTTCCAAATTGCCCGTGGACGGGATTTGAGCAAGGTCGATATTGACAAATATAATAGTGTCTGCGTTCTGGGGGCAAAGGCGGCCAAAAACTTTTTTGACCTCGCCGACCCCGTCGGACAAAACCTCTCCATCAACGGTCTTCCCTTTACCGTGGTGGGCATTTATGCCGCCAAGGACGACGGGGACATGCCTTGGATGTCCATGGACAACATGATACTCCTGCCCTACACCGCCACCCGTGCCTTGGGGCAGGAGATGAATTTGAGCGAAATGGTGGTCAAGGCGAGTTCCGCACCCGCCGCCAAAAACGTCGCCCAAAAACTCAATCAATTCCTGACCAATCTTCTGGGCGACCCCAACGACCCCAACAACCAAAAAGGCTATTTTTATGTTTACAATGAGGACAGTTGGAAAGATGAAAGTGCTTCTATGGCAAACATGATGAGCTTGGTTCTGGGGGGCATTGCGGGCATTTCTCTGGTGGTCGGGGGCATTGGCATCATGAATATTATGCTCGTCACCGTCACCGAGCGTACCCGTGAAATCGGCATCCGCCGTGCCATTGGGGCAAAACGCAGTTCTATTATCACCCAATTTCTCATGGAATCGGGTGTTATCTGTGGGGTCGGCGGGATGATTGGGGCATCCTTGGGCACAGGGCTGTCTTATCTGGGAGGCAAGCTCCTCCTGCAAATGACTGTCTTCCCCTCCCTGACCATCACGCTGGGTGCAGTGGGCTTTTCGGTCAGTTTGGGTCTGATTTTCGGGTTATATCCCGCCATCAAAGCCGCCAGCCTGCAACCCGTTGTTGCCCTGCATTCCAACTGAAACCAAGACCACACAAAAAGGAGATATCTGCCTATGTTTTCCCATACCAAACCCGTCCTAGCTGGGGCGTTGCTCCTTTCACTGTCCCTGCCCCTGTCCGTGGGGGCATTTTCGGACATACAAAATCCCAAAACCGCCCAAGAAGTCGAAATTTTACAGATGATGAACATCGTCTCTGGGGTATCCCCAGAACGCTATGCCCCCGATGAAACCCTGACCCGTGCACAATTCACAAAAATGGCAGTTTCTATTTTGGGTAAGACGCAAGAGACCTACCGTTTCAGTGATTACACCATTTTTCCCGACGTGGGAAGCACACACTGGGCAAAGGGCTACATCAATTTTGCCGTGCGCAGTGAGAAAAAATTCATCTCTGGTTTTTCCGATGGGACATTCGCCCCAGATAGACCCATCGGCTACGGGGAAGCCGTGACCATCCTCATGCGTCTTTTGGGCTATACCGATGCCGATGTCGGGGTGGTCTGGCCCGATGGCTACTTGCTCGCCGCAAAAAGTACGGGCTTGACCGAAACGCTTGCCCTCGGTGGCGAAGACAAGCTCACCCGCAGTCAGGCGGCGACCTTATTTTGCAATCTGCTCCGCACCTTTGGCAAAGAGGGTTCGAGCACCTTTGGTGAGAGCATCGCTTCCAGTGTGCAGAAAAATGCCATTTTGATACAGGCAAATGCCAAAAATGAAGATGGCTCACCTGCACTAGAAACCACCTTGGGCACGTTTACACTTGCACACGATTATATCCCTCAGGGCTTACAGGGTCTGCGGGGTACGGTGCTCTTGAACGTCCGTGGGGAAGCTTGGGGCTTCCTGCCCAATGCCCTCGGCTCGTCCAAGCAAATCACCATTGCCTCCGCCAATTCTACGGGCATTACCGACCAGAATGGTATCTTGCACAAAATTTCCGCCGATGTTAAGGTCTACGAAAAGGGCGAGGAGAGCAACTACGGCGATGCCTTTGTCAAGCTCCGCAATGGCACAAAGGTCACCTTGCACATCGGCACAGCGGGCAAAATCGAATACATCTTCATTGGCGGGGAAACGGTGGATACTGCCTTGGTCATTGATGCCAACGGCAGCGACAAAAACCTCTCCGCACTGGCAGAGTACCGCACGGATTACCGCATCTATCGCCATAAAGAATTGGTCACGGCTGCTGCCCTGCGTCGTTTTGATGTGGCGACCTATGACCCCAGCCAAAATGAAATCCGTATTTCCACGGAAAAGCTCACGGGACGCTATGAAAGTGCCTACCCCAATGCCGAAGCCCCCGCCAAGGTCACGGTCTTCGGACAGGAATTTGCTGTCCTGCCCCGTGCAGTTGCCTCCCTGCGGGACTTTCAGCTGGGCGACCGCCTGACTCTGCTCTTGACCGAAGATGGACAAGTCGCTGGCGCAATCTCCCCCAAGGATTGGGTGGAAAAACCCGTTGGCATTGCCACGCTGAAGGGCAAAACCGCTACCATCGCTCTGGCAAACGGCATGCAACTGACGGGGGATGTCGAGGGCGAGGTCTATCAAACCTATGATGGGCTTTTGGTGGAAGTGGATATGGCGAAAAACGGCAGTCTTTTGCTGAAGCCTGTACAAGAGAGCTATGGCAAAACCAGCGTACAAGTCCAAAACAAAATGCTGGGCACAGTTTCCATTGCAGAGGATGCCCAGCTCTATGAACGCATTGGGGCGGGGACTGTCTTCCCGCTCGCTTGGGAAGATATTCGCCTGCAAGAAGTCCCAAGAACACAAGTGCTCCACAGCAAGACCAACGACCAAGGCAAAGTATCTCTGCTCCTGCTGGACAACGTGACGGGCAATCACTTCCAATATGGCATTGTCTACACAGGCTCAAAAGCCATGGAAAGCAATCCTGAGCGAGACGTTTTGACCATGGGCATCAAGACTCCCACAGGTAAAGTGGACGCCCTGCCCCTCAGCCCCAAGCTGTCCCTGCCCTCCAGCATGCGTCTGGGCTTCTTTGGGGGCATTGCCCTCAATCGTCAAGGAAATATGGTCACTGCCTATACCAAGTTGGAGACGGTCACGGGTGTACAGAACAAACACTTCGAGGATGAAGACACGATTTTGTATCAGGGTGAGACCTATGCCGTGGCGAAAGATGTTTTGTGCTACCGCCCCAGCAGTGAGAGCTGGTTGACGCTCGCACAGGCAAGGGCTTTTGACGTACCTCTGACCTTACATGTAGACGCTTTTGGTGTGGTACGCATCTTGGAAATCACAAAATAATTGGGCAAACTTGCCACACAGCTTGACTTTTCCCAGTAATTTGCTATCATGAACAAGAAGACGGGCGACGCTGGCAGTAGAAAGCTTGCGTCGCCCGCTGTTTGAAAGGAGTGTCTGCCTATGTTTCCACTCGACCGAAAAACGCTCTGGCGGATTGCGGGGGCGATTTTCCTCTTTTATCTCGCCATCTATTACTGGTCTGGGGTCTCTGGTTTTTTAGTGACCCTATGTGCCGCCCTGAAGCCTTTGGTCTTGGGTTTTGCCATTGCCTATCTGGTCAATATCCTCATGAATGTCTATGAAAGCTATGTCTTTGGCTTTGCCAAAACGGGCATTTGGCGCAGTTTACGCCGACCGATTTGTATGCTCTTGGCATTTGCCAGCTTGATTCTGATTGTCGTTGGGGTCTGTTTGCTGATTATCCCCGAATTGGTGCTCTGTTTGCAAGTGGTGGTCAGGGAACTTCCCAAGGTCATCACCGAGGGCTTTACTTGGTTGGAAAGTAATGTCACCCCCGAACAGTGGGGTTATGTCGAGGCGGTCATTGGCGACATCAATCTGGACATGACCAGCATCATCAAAAATATTTCCAACTTCCTCATGGGGGGCATTTCGGGCATGAGCTCCGTCATCTCCCAGACCTTTTCTGGGGTCATCACCTTTTTTGTGGGTCTGTTTTTCTCCATCTATTTTCTGGCGGGCAAAGAGACCTTGGGCGGACAAATCCGCCGTTTGACACAGCACTATATCAAGCCCTCTTGGTATGAACGTCTTTCTTATGTCATGGCGATTTTGCACAAGAGCTTCCACCGTTTTATTGTGGGACAGTGTGCGGAAGCGGTCATTTTGGGGCTTTTGTGTACCTTTGGCATGATGCTCTTTCGTTTCCCCTATGCAAACATGGTCGGGGCATTGGTGGGCTTCACGGCACTGATTCCCATTGCGGGGGCATACATCGGTGCAGGCGTGGGGGCATTTATGATTTTCACGGTCTCCCCGATTAAAGCCCTGTTCTTTCTCCTGTTCATTGTCATCTTGCAACAGCTGGAAGGCAATTTGATTTATCCCCGTGTGGTTGGGGCTTCCATTGGTCTGCCTGGGGTCTGGGTCTTAGCGGCCATTACGCTCGGTGGCGCACTCATGGGTGTTTCGGGTATGCTTCTGGGTGTTCCTCTGGTCGGGGCATGCTATCAGCTCCTGCGGGACGACATGCACAGCCAACCCCTCCGCCACAAACACAAAACCCAAACCTCAGAAGAAGACTTGGCATGAGAACATGCCAAACAATTGGGAAGAACTGTGGACAGATTTTATTTTCCAGAGGCAAATGATGCGGGCGGATGGTATCCGCCCCTACAGAACCCATGACATGCA
>CAZSWQ010000031.1:0-15565 GCA_964611025.1 uncultured Ruminiclostridium sp. | reverse complement strand
CCGCCGTCCTTTTTTTGTGCAACAAACAGCCCAATCAGCCCCAAATGTGCAAAAGAAGCATATACAAACCCGTCCCGCCCAAGAGCGACAGAGCAAGATTTTTGCGCCAGGCTTGCAACACGACCACCACCAGCCCCGACACCAGCTCAGGCAAGCCGTGATTGCCCGTGGTCAAAGAAATGTCCTTGTAACAATACACGACCAGCATACCCAAGACCGCTGCGGGCAGGGCATTGCCCAAATATTGCACCACAGGCGGGGTTGGTTTCCCGCTCGGAAACAGAACAAAGGACAGAAAACGGGTCAAAATTGTGCCCAAAAACACCAAGCCCACCGTGATGAGCGTTTCAAGAAAGGACATCGTTTGCCCTCCTTTCCAAATAGGGACGCAGGAGCAAAAGCACAATGGCTATGCCCAACATCGCCATGACAATGAAGTTGTCCGCCCCAAAGATACACAGGGACAAGAGCGAAATGCCCAAACCACACAGGGCGGGCAAGTGTTCCGTATCCTGCAACCAACGATTGACAAAAATCACCACAAACAAGGCGGTCATCATAAAAACAATGCCCTTGGTTTCCAGCTGCAAAAATGAACCAAACAATGCCCCCAATGCTGTTCCCACAACCCAGTAAGTCTGGTTCAGTACACTGACCAAGGTATAAAACAAGCCTCTATCCACGTCGGGCGGTGGCTCTATCCCCACATTGATGGAAAAAGTCTCGTCACAGAGGGCAAACATCAAATAGAGTTTCTTTGCCCCCAAATTGCGGTATTTGTCCAGCATCGCCAAGCCATAAAAAATATGACGGGCATTGACCAAGAGCGTCAGCACAAAGGCATTGACAGGGTCAAAAGGCTGGGTCAGGAGATTCCCCGCCACAAACTGCATCGAGCCTGCGTACACCAAAATACTCATCAAAATCGGGTACCAAGCGGAAAAGCCCAGTGAACGCATGAAAATCCCATAGGCGATGCCTACAAACAAAAACCCCGCTAAAATCGGTACAGTATAGGGAAAGGCGACCCGAAACGCCCGCAATAGTTTCTCTCTCTGCATACCACAGCCTCACTTTTTCGCAAATTTTTTCCATTCTACTACAAAGCATCGGCAAATACAAGAGGGAAAATACCCAGGGGGTGAAGAAAGCACACATCGTGAAGGATGAAAAACAAGGATTTAGCTAGCATCCATCCTCCGTATGAACCAGAGGAAATAGGAAACGCACAAGACAAGCTGTATCACGGTGGCGGTGGGGCTTGCCAAGCCAATGGCAAAGAGTGAATCACCATGCGTCTGGCTCATCCAGTACGAGACGGGAATCCGCACCAAAAATGCCCCTACGACACCCTGCACCATGACAAAGCTCGTCCGTCCACAACCACTGAAAAAACCAAGAAAGGCAAACATGAAGCAGGTCAAAAGACAGTCAAAAGCATAGGCTTTCATATAGTCCCACGTCGCAAAAATGACTTCTGCTTCTGTTGAAAACAAACCCGCCAAGAAATCCCCCTGAAAAAAGGACACATAGCCCATCAAAAAGCCAAAGCAAACCGAGGGAATCAAGCCACAGTACAAGGTCTGTCGAGCACGTTTCATGAGACCTGCCCCGAAATTCTGGGCGGAAAATGCGGCGATTGCCTGCGAAAATGCCATGGGCAAGAGCATGACAAAACCCGCCAATTTTTCCGAAATGCCCACCGCCGCCGAGGGCACTTCCCCCAAGCTATTGACTATCATGGTAATTGCCAAAAAAGACAAATTCACAAAGCCATCTTGCGTGGCAATGGGCAAGCCGTATTTTAAAATTTGCCCCGTCATACCCTTATGAAAACGCAGACTTTTCCTCGAAAAAGCAAAGGGCAAGCCCTGCTTTTGGATGATACGCAGAGACAAAACCACGCTCAGGGCTTGGGCAAAGACCGTTGCCCAAGCCGCCCCGACCACGCCCATACCAAAACCCGCCACCAAAATCAAATCCACAACAATATTGATGACACAGGCAATACCCACGGTCAAAAGAGGTGTTTTTGCATCGCCCAGCCCACGGAAAATCGCCCCTATCATATTATAGGCAACCAGAAAAACCATACAGCCTGCACAGATGCTGATGTACTGCACCGTACCCGCAAAGGCACGGGCGGGGGCATGCATGATACGGGCAATCGGCTCAACGAAAACCAAAAGCAATGCCGTCAGGCAGAGCGACAAAATCAAAAAAATACACATGCCACTGCCCACGGCATGACCCGCTTCTTCTCGTGCACCACGCCCCAGACAATGCCCCACCAAAATCGTCAAACCCATTGCCAGACCATTGATGAGCGAGGTCACCGTCAACATGACTTGTCCCCCTGTGGCAACGGCGGAGACATCTGCGGTTGTCCCAAACTGCCCGACAATCAACAAGTCCACTGCCCCGTACATCATTTGCAAAAACATCGCCAGCATAATCGGCACGGCAAAGCGAAATAGGGGGGAGAAAATCTTCCCCTCTGTGAAATTACTGTGCACCAGAAACCCTCCTTTTTCTCTCAAAAACAAAAAAACTGGACAAAACAGCATATCTCTCGATATACCATCTTATCCAGCAAACCAACTGCTCAAGTTTGAGCCAATTCGTCACCCTCCGATGAATCGTATTTATGATAGCAAGTGCAGAAATATTTGTCAAGTGCTTTTTGTCGGGCAGGCAACATCGTCTCTAGCCAACGATAACTGTGCCCAGCGACTGCCTTTGGCAGTCGCTGGGCACAATGTTTAGAAAATATCTGGGTGTTCTTCGTGGTCTTTCTTTTTATTTTTTTTCGCCTGCTCGGCACGGGATAAGTCAGACAAGTGCTGTTGAAAATCCAAAATCATTTCCTCATCCCAATCCTCTGCATCGGCGGAAAACCGCTCCTCTGGGGGTAACTTGCGTTCCGATTTGCGGGCTTGCCAAGCTTCTTCTAGGTCTTCAGCATTGTCTGGGTCTTCCAGCTTATCCCGTTGCTCCTGCAAAAATTGATAGAGTTCTTCCTCTGCCTGCTTTTGCTCCTGCAAACGACGTTCTCTGGGGGACACCCACTTCTTCTCCTCGATGATTTCCATCGGTTCGGCAACCGTTTCGGGGTCGTTCCCCGTCAAAATTGCCATCAGCTCTGCCCCTGTGATGGTCTCTTTTTTCAAGAGATAGTCCGAAATGGCATCGAGTTTTTCTCGATTGTCCCGCAGAATGCCAATGGACTTATCGTGGCAGTGGTCAATGATATGGCGGATTTCTTGGTCAATATCGGCGGCGGTGTTCTGCGCACAGGTCAAGCCCATCGAGCCATCCAAATACTGATTTTGAATGGTCGCCAGAGACATCATGCCAAAGCGGTCACTCATGCCGTACATAGTCACCATTTTTCTCGCCAAGTCAGTCGCCCGCTCAATGTCATTCGCTGCCCCTGTGGTCTTGGTGTCAAAAATCAGTTCTTCCGCACAGCGTCCCGCCAAGAGAACTTGAATCCTATCATAGATTTCTGCCTTGTCCATCAGGAAGCGTTCTTCTTCTGGTGTCTGCATCGTGTAGCCCAATGCACCTTGGGTATGGGGTACAATGGTAATTTTCGTCACGGGTTCGCTGTCTTTCTGCAAAGCGGCGACCAATGCATGCCCCACTTCGTGATAGGCAATGAGCTTTTTCTCCCGCTCGCTCAAAACCGTGCCCTTTTTCTCTGCCCCCGCAATGACCAATTCAAAGGACAGGATTAAGTCTCGCTGATTGACGGCATGACGTCCCATACGCACGGCACGCAAAGCGGCTTCATTGACCAAGTTTGCCAAGTCCGCACCCACACAGCCAGCAGTCGCCTGTGCCAACTTATTCAAGTCCACATCTTCTGCCATGCGGATTTTGCGGGTGTGTACCTGCAAGGTCGCCAAGCGTCCCGCCAAATTGGGGCGGTCTACCGTGATGCGACGGTCAAAACGTCCAGGACGCAAGAGGGCTTTGTCCAAGACTTCGGGGCGGTTGGTCGCCGCCAGCACAATGACACCCTTGGTGGGGTCAAAGCCATCCAATTCTGCCAAGAGCTGATTGAGGGTCTGTTCTCGTTCGTCGTTGCCACCGCCCATGCGGTTGTCACGGCTCTTACCGATGGTGTCAATTTCGTCGATGAAGATGATACAGGGGGCGAGCTTTGCCGCTTCCTTGAACAAATCACGCACACGAGATGCCCCAACACCTACAAACATCTCCACAAAGTCCGAACCAGAAATGGAGAAAAAGGGCACAGAAGCTTCCCCTGCGACGGCTTTTGCCATCAGGGTTTTGCCCGTACCAGGAGAGCCGACCAAGAGAGCACCCTTGGGGAGCTTTGCCCCGATTTCCGTATATTTCTTGGGGCTGTGCAAAAAGTCAATGATTTCTTGCAGGGATTCTTTTGCCTCGTCCTGTCCCGCCACGTCCGCAAAGGTGATGCCTGTGGAACGCTCTACATAGACCTTGGCATTGGCTTTGCCAATGCCACCCATACCGCCCATGCCTCCGCCCATGCGACGCATCAGGAAAAACAAAAGCCCGATGAGTAAGAGGGTAGGGAGCAAATACGACATGAGCATTTGCATCAAAAATGAGCCTTCCTCCTGCAACTCATAACGGAATTGGACATCATTCTGTGCCACCAAGGGCAAAATATGCTCCGCTTCGATTTCAGAAGAAACCGCCGCCGAGACCACAATGGTCACGTTTTCCTTTGCTTTGAGACCTTGCAGGGTTTTGCCCGCTTCGGGGTCTGTTTCGTTCTCCGCTTTCTGTTCTTCGGGGGTTTTACGCAACTGAATCAGATAGCGGTTGGGTTCTTTCAAAATGGCTTCTACTTTATCCTCGGTTAAGAGGGCTATGAACTGGGTGTAATTGACTTCCTCCATGCTCTCTTTTTTCAATTTTGACATGGTAAGGTTCACGAGCACCCCCAAAATAATCGCCCACAACAAGGCGGAAATCAATAAATTCCGTTTTTTAGGGCTGGGTTTTTTTTCGCTCAAATCATCGTCCTCCTTTGCTCCACAGGGAACTACACTCAGTCCTGCGTGTCATATAGTTTTTTGTAATACGATTTTGCTGTGTACAGGGCGGCTGCGGGGTTGTGTCCTGTGACACGGTCTTTCACCACCAAGGTTGTCGTGGGGGCTTTGGCATGCTGATAGAACAGAGCATCGTGCCCCACGCACAGACCCATGACAATATTCAATTCTGTGCCCTCCGCATTGAGCAATTCCGCTTGTAAAATCGGATTGCACATGACTTTCCCCACATGGGGATAGTCTTCTGTGATGCCCACTGCCGATTTTGGCACAGAGCCGACCTTACAGGCAATGCCATAGACCTGAAAACCATGCTTGTGCAAAATATCCTCCAGCATGCGCGTTTCCGCAATCAAGCCCACACAAGTGGCTATCCCCAGTTTATGATAGCCCATGCGTTTGGCAAATGCAATGGTTTCTTGCACTCTTGTCCATTCCCCATAGCCCTCGCCCTCCACGGCGGCGGCGGTTTGCATGATGCGTTTGTTCTCGCCCTCCTCGTAACGGGCAAGTGCCTTTTCGCAGGCATCTTCTTCCAAATGGGTCGTGGGACAAAAAGCAGGATAAGTGCCTGTTTGTTTCGAGCAGTTGGTCACCGCACAGTTGGCACAGGAAAAAATACGTTCTTCATGATTCATATACACACACTCCTTCGCAAAATATACACTGCACCACGGGGTCTTTCTCACGCACAAACCGTGGAATAGAAAATAGCATGTTCCCATATATACCATATCCCTCTTACAAAAGCAAGGAAACGCCTGTAAACTTTCTCTAAACAGAAATTTCTTGCCTTCCTGTGGAAAGTTTTATCTTTTGGTGAAAATGGTCTTTTTCTCAACTGGATTTCATGGTATACTGCAAAGATATGATTTCATATGGATGATTTACCACACAATTTTAAGAAATGCAGGAATATTCTGCGGAACAATAGGAGCTTATTATGAAAGAAAAAAAAGAACTGCGTTCTGGTCGTGGGCTGTCTGACGCCATTGCAGACGGCATCATCGAAGGACGCAACGCAGTCATTGAAGCCCTGCGTACTGGGGCAAATATTGATAAAATTTATCTGCTGAAAGGGGAGACAGATGCTTCTCTGGGGCACATCGCCTCCACCGCCCGTGTAAAGGGCATTGTTGTGGTCGATGCCGACCGCCGTAAATTGGACTTCATGAGCCGTACCCATGCCCATCAGGGTGTCATTGCCCTCGCCGCCGTGCGGGAATACGTCAGCCCTGACGACATTTTGCAAATCGCACGGGACAAGGGCGAAGCCCCCCTCATTGTGGTCTGCGATGAATTATCCGACCCCCACAACCTCGGTGCAGTCATCCGTACGGCAGAATGTGCGGGCGCACACGGTGTCATCATTCCCAAGCGTCGCAGTGCCGGCTTGACCGCCATTGTCGCCAAAACCTCCGCTGGGGCGGTCTCCCATGTGCCCGTTGCCCGTGTGCCCAACATCCCCAGCTTGCTCAAGGAACTCAAAGACGCTGGGCTTTGGATTTTCGGGGCGGACATTGACGGCGACCGCACCCTCTACGAAGCCGACCTCAAGGGTGCAGCGGCAATTGTCATTGGTTCGGAAGGCGATGGTATGGGTCGTTTGGTCAAGGAAAGCTGTGATTTCCTTGTTAATATCCCCATGCACGGTAAAATCAATTCCCTGAATGCCAGTGCAGCTGCTGCGATTCTGCTCTACGAAGCTGTGCGCCAGCGGTTGTGAAACACATCCGTTGCCCCTTGCCCAAAATGAGAAGAAATTAGGTGAATTGCCATGTCCCTTGAACCGAACATCTCCCCTCAGGAACGGGAGATGGTAGATGATATTCTAAAAGAAATTTCCTCGTGGAATATAGAAACGCACTCCCACGATAGCCCCATGCCAGACCCTCTGGTCACACCCCCTGAGCCTGAACCAGAAGATTGGTCGGATACACAGCCTTTGCCCGTGCTATCCATTCTGCCCAAGCCAGTGGCTGTCCCAACACCCCCCGAAGCCGTGGAAGAAGCCCCCAATACAAAGACAACACACTCGCCCCCCGCAGAGGAGCTATCTTCTGAAATTTCAGCGGAACACCCTGCTGATGCAGAACAAACCCCCGACGCAGAGCAGGGCACAGCAGAGACAACACCCAGCCCCGCCATCAGCACAGAGGATACCCTGCCAGACGAAACCATCTCTGCTGAGGAAGTGCTTATCCCTTTCGCAGTCTCTCCAGAGGAACACCCTCAGCCAGCGATGCAGGGAAGCCCTATACCCAAAAAAGCAGAAAAACCACCCACGGTTTGGCAACGTATCGTGCGTTTTGCTTTGGAACTGCCCAAAGCACCCGTGCCACCAGACCTCTCCCCCAAGGAATTGAGCAAACTGTATACCGACAAGACCGCTACCTTACGCATGCAAAAACGGCTTGCTTGGGTTTGTGCCATCTTGCTTTTTTTGCTCGCCATTTTGCCAAAACAATTCCCAGAAGTCTTGCCAGAGATATTCCGTCAGAGCAGTTTTCTCTTGCCTTCCTCTTTGATACTGTTTGTCCTCTGCCTCGTCTGTTGCCATAGTATTCTCTGGCAGGGGATAAAAGCCTTCTTAAAACTCTCCCCTGATTTCTATACCATGTCTGCCCTCGCTTCTCTCGCCGTCTTAGTGGACGGTCTGCTGTTACAATTCCACCCGCAACGTGACTACACCCTCCCCCTCTTTGCCCCGCTCGCTCTGGTCTTGGCGACACAACTCTGGGGACAGTATTTGAAAACGGACAGTACCCGCCTGCATGCACGTTTGGCCGCCACGACCTCTCAACCCGATGTCTTGACCATTGAGCCTTCCCAATGGAATGGAAAAGCGGTCTATCGTCGCCACCACATGGGCACAACAGCTGGCTTTGGGACACAAATCCAGAGCGATGATGGTGCTTCCCTGCGGTTCCGTGCTCTGGGACGGCTGTTTTTCCCTCTGGCATTACTTGCGGGGCTTTTGCCCCTCTTTGCAGGACAGAGCTGGAGTGTTTTGCCCTGGAGTTTCTCTGCTGTCTTCACCGCCACCGCTACCTTATCTGCTTCCCTGTCCTTTGCCCTGCCTTTTCGTGCCCTCTCCATTCGTCTGGCGAAATCAGGCATTGCCTTGGCGGGCTGGGCAGGGATACAAGATGCCAAATCTGGCTTAGGGCTTTTGCTCGACGGCTATGATTTTTTCCCTGAACAGAAAATCTCTCTGAAAAGCTATGAAATCTTTGACCAAGATTTTCCCCCCGTTGAAATTTTCTCGGTCACAGCATCTCTCCTACACGCCAGCGATGCCTGTCCTGCTGACTTGTTTTTTGAAGCAACAACGGAACGAGGTGGGCAGTTATTTGATGTGAGCGAGCTTCAGGTGGATAGTGAGGGCATTCGTGGGGTCATCCACGACAAAACTGTCCTGCTCGGTACGGTCAAGTATTTATTACAACACAATATAGATGTGCCCTCAGGTTTGAATGTGCCCATGGCGATGTTCTGTGCTGTTGGTGGTCAGTTCTCTGCACAATTTGTTTTGCACTATCATCTGCATAAATATGCCCCTGCCGCTCTGGAACTGGGCTTTCTCAGCCGTCTCGTTCCCATTTTCACAGGCATGGACAGCAATTTCACCAGCCAAAACTTGCGCAAGCTCTTTTCCCTCCCATGGGAACGCATTGCCTTGCCCGACCTAGCACAGCGACACAAGCTCCGCCAAAGCCCCCGCAACAAAGACGCAAAACTTTTGGCACTCCTGTGTCGTTTTGATATTTTGACTTTGACAACAGCGGTGGTTGGGGCAAAGCGTCTGCGTTCTGCGGTACGGCTCTGTACTGCCATCACCTGTTTTGCTTCTCTGATGGGCTTGTTGCTCAGTACCTATTTGGTCATGACCCTTGCGTTTCATGCCCTCTCTGCGATGGGTCTTTCGCTCTTTATGCTCGCTTGGTGCTTACCTGTATTGCTGATTGCAGGTTGGGTCAATCAATTTTAAATTTGGAAAATATTCCCACGGCATCTGCCGTGGGAATATTTTCTGCAAAGAAGTATAGTCACACAGTGTTTGGGGCATACTGGGGATAAGATGTCAAAAAATACCTTGGGGGTGTGTTTGGATGCAGAGCATCGGACTGTGGACAAAACAGCACTGGGCACTTGCCAAACAACTGCCCCTTTCCCTCCGTCAGCAATATCGCTTCGTCGAGCCTTGTCTTGCCGCACAGCTTCTGGCGGTGGAAGAATTGTCGCTCTTGGCACTCGCCCCTGAGATAGACAACCAACAGGCAGCTGCCTTACCACCCTGCCAGCTCTTACTCCTACCAGAAACTGCCCACACACTCCTGTCTCACTACCGCCCACAAAGTGCCGTCGTGAGCTATGGCAATGCCCACAAAAATAGTCTCACCCTTTCTGCCAATGCCCCAGAGCGGGCTTGTGTGAGCCTCTTGCGAGAGATTCCCCACTTGCAAGGGGGCATCTGGGAACGGCAAGAAATCCCACTTTCTGTGCCCCACCTGTGCCCTTTGGATTTGCTCTTTCAAGTGGGCTTGCTTCTCATCTTGGGTATTTCTCCTGAAATGCTCCAAACACATCTTTCCCTCTGAGATAAAAAGGCACTGTTCCCTAGGGAAACAGTGCCTTTTTATGTGTCATATGGGTGCTTTAGATGGCTTCTTGGCTCTCCTGCAGGTCGCTCTGTGCTTTGTATTGCGGACGCAAGGAAAAGGCAGAGGTGGCTTCGGTCAAAATCTCTGCCTGTGCAGAGAGTTCTTCTGCGGCCGCCGCACTTTGTTCACTGGTGGCGGAATTGGTGTGGACAACGGCGGCAATCTGGGCAATGCCCAAGCTAATCTGTTCCACAGCAGTGGATTGTTCCAGAGAAGATGTGGCAATCTTATTGACCAGACCTGTGACTTCCTGTGCAGCTTGCACGGCATCATAGAGCGAGGCAGCAGTGTTATCCACCACACCAGAACCGTGACGCACGGCTTCCAGAGATTTTCCGATTAAGTTTGTGGTGTTATTGGCAGCCTCGGCAGATTTCGAGGCGAGGTTACGCACTTCATCGGCGACCACCGCAAAGCCCTTGCCCGCTGAACCCGCACGGGCAGCTTCCACGGCGGCATTGAGTGCCAAAATATTGGTCTGAAATGCAATATCCTCGATGGTCTTAATGATTTTACCAATTTCATTCGAGGTGCTGTCAATCATTTCCATTGCATTGACCATTTCCCGCATTTTCTCATTGCATACTTGCAGGCCCTCGCTCACTTCGATGACCTTTTCATTGCCCTGCTTGGCATCCACAGCACTGGTTTTGATGTGTGCAGAGACCAGCTCTGTCGTGGCGGAGATTTCTTCCAAAGAGCTTGCCTGCTCAGTTGAGCCTTGTGCTAAGACCTGTGCACCCACGGCAACTTGTTCTGCCCCTGATTTTACCTGCGTGGCAGCGGTATCAAAATGGTACATAATTTCATTGAATTGCTTTAAAATATTCTCTATGGAGTGCTGAATATCCTCAAATTCCCCAGGGTATTCTGCACGGGTGGAGGTTTTCATATTCTTTTCGGACATACTGTGCAGAACACGGGAAATATCACGGATGATGGTACGGAATATATCCACCATGCCGTTGAGTTGCATGCACATCATACCCATTTCATCTTCCTGCTTGACCTCTAAATTGAAGTTCAAGTTGCCTTCATGAATTTTGGTGATGGCATCGGAAATCTGTCTCAAGGGTTGGGTGATGCGCTTGACATTTTGGCGCACGACCACGAATACCAAAACGAGGAAAATTGCACCCAAAATACACATAATCCAAGTGGATATTCGCAGGGCACGCATAAATTCGCTCTCGCCACCTGTCATGTTAATCGACCAGCCGTCTGTCCCTTTGATGGGGGCATACGAGCCAAATTTATCCACACCATTGTAGGAGTAATAGCCAAAGCCCGTCTCGCCACGCGCCATGGCGGCTTCAATTTTTGCAAGGTCTTTCAGTTGTTTATCACTCTTGGCATCTTCCACGGTGTTTTCTTTGTCCAGAACGATGCTCATATCTTTATGTAAGACGGTCACGCCATTACGGTTGATGGCATAGGTATTGCCTGTATTGCCCAACTGTAAGGAGGAAATCAAATCCTCAAATGCGGTATAGGGCACTTGCATCAAGACGATATGTCCCTGTGAGGGCGTGGAAAACTCAAAATACAGCTTACCATCCTGCCCTACCATAGGGTCACTGAGGAAATAGGCATTTGCACCTTTGGCGGCTGCACTGTCACTGCTGTACTGCTGACCTGTTGCCAAGGAGACGAGTTGACCATCGAGCAAGTCCACAGAAATCATATTTGTGCTGACGGCAAAGCTGGTCAAGAAACGCGCCAAATCGGCACTGTCTTGGAGATTGGCAAATTTCACTTGTTGCAAAACCGAAGTGGCGACAGTATTGAGCATCTGAATTTCGCTGGTGATTTTATCGGCAATGAGCAAACTGGTTTCTTGCATGCTCGCTTGCAGGGCTTGCTCGGTGGATTTGCGGATGCTGTAAAGGGAAAATCCTGATACAATCAACAACATCGCCAGAAACACACACACAATGTTGCGTGTAAACAACTTTACAAGGCTTTTTTTTGCTTTCATGATGGCACTCCTTCTTTCTGCATTATATTGTTTCGGAGATGTCTCATCGCATCCCCTCTCCTAAGTCAATCAATCCATCCTCGAGTTGCATAGGTTTGGGCTTGGGCAAAATCATGCCCAAAAAGGATGCTGGCTTGATGTGTTTGTTCCAAGTTCTGAATGTATGCAAGGTTTTCAAAAAATTCTTCGGGTGTTTTATTGATGCTCCCGCCTGGGGGCAGGGCTTGGCGGTAGCTGTCTTCTGTGTAAATGGTATCCCCTGTCACAAGTACGCATCCCTCCTGTTCCAAATCCAAACGCAGACCAATGACGGCAGGTGTGTGGGCAGCTTGTAAAAACAAGTGCAACCCCTCGGCTAAGGTCGTATCTTCGTTGATGGTGGTGAAGCAGATGTCGGGCAAATCAAAGAGGCTCTTGACATATGCCCCCGCTTGCCCCGTCATGACAGAATGATAGGCGTGTTTGAGTTCGGCTTCGGCAACAATGACATTTTGCAGGGCAGGTGTGCCAGAAAAATATTGCAAGCCCCCCGCATGGTCAAAATGCAAGTGCGAGAGAATGATGCCGTCAATGTCACCCACAGAGAGATTGCACGCTGCCAAGGCAGTCTCAATGGAGACAAACTCTGTAATGGGATAGGTTGCAAGCACACTTTCGGGGTAAATGCTGTTGTAAAAAGGGGTATTGCCTGTATCGTAGAGATAATTGCCCAATTGGGGATGTTGCAACAAAAGTGCAAACATGGGAGAGCGAATCATAGTCGCTTCATCCTCACAGGCTACCAGATGCAAACGCTGACAGTCAATTTTTCCCAAATGTAACACACGGAATCGCAGCATATTCTTTCCTCCATCTTATCTATCTATTATCTATCTATTAGAAAATTTGATAGATATGTCTCTATTGCTTTTTATTACGGATTTTTATTGTTTTTCTTCTATTTCATGCCTTTCACGTATCATGATATCAGAAAAAAAAGAAAAAGCAAGCAAATTTTGTCGAAGTTACAAGGCTTTCCTGTTTGCACTGCACAACACAGTCAGCATTGTGTCAATTGTGTAAAAAAACCGCAAGGCAAGCCTTACAAACTTGCCTTGCGGTTACATTTTTATCTTAGTTACTGGCTGTATTGGGGTACTCAGTCACCTTCTGGTGGTGTGGTTGGCTGTGTCCCCTTGCTTTCAACCCCCTTGAGTTCCAAAACATAGTTCAAGACATGACCACTTTCCGAAATCGTGTCGATATACAGATAGGTTGTCTTGTCCTTCTCGACTTCAAAATTCTCATAGTTGCTAAATTCCTCTCTGTTTTCACCCGTACCATTACCACCTATTTCATAAAACAGCTGAATCCGCCCGTGCACAGTAGGATTTTCGTTATATTCTGCCTTGATGGAATATGTGCCAGATGGTAAGGAAATTGCTTCGTCTGGCTTTGGTGTATCTTCTGTCAATATCTTGGGATTGATTATATCCTGCAAGTCTTTTGCCTCATCGGGATAGTTCAAAAATGTTATCTTCAATCCGTGGTTGGGGTCGCTCTTGAAGGTCAGGGTTTTGCTCACTTCTTTTCGACTGAATTTTTCTGTGCCTTTGAGCGTCACTGTGTAAGTTGTGTCTGGTGCGACGAGCAATCCTGACCAATCCTTAGGCACATTGGCTGTCTTCGTCCAATTGGCGGTGTTCTGGGTGACCACGTTGTTTTCAATCTTGACGGGGTCATTGCCTTTTTTGATGGACAATTCTAGGGTAGCGGGGTAGTTGTTTTTCGCTTTGATATCCATATGCCGTTTGTCTGTCATGGTATAGGACAGCTCAATGGCAAAGTCGGGCGTTTTTGCCTTCAAATTCAGGGCAGGATTGCTGCTCTCGCCCTCCTTATTGGAGAATGTGCCCGCTTTGATTTGGATGGTGTATTCCGTACCAGATAAGAAGGGAGTATCATCTTTCACCAATCTGAGTTCTTTTTGTTTGCTCGGGTCACCCTCCAACATGGGGCTCACGGAAACCTTCTTCCCGTCAGGCCCAATCACGGCAATGTTTTCTTGCAGATATTTTCTCGCTTCTTGGTCATTGATGACAATGCCACCCTTTTTGTACAGTTCTTCTTCATAGGTGAGCACAATGGTCTGGCTGTTGGCCTCAGTGGGGGCTTCCACGACGATTTTAGGCAAGGCAATGTCCCGAATGGGTTCTGTCGTGAAACTGAATCTGACCTCTGGGTTGCCCAAGCCACTCTCACCCAAGACACCATCGGCTTTCACCGTGACGGTATAGCTTGTCGCAGGGGAAAATTTACCCAAGGGGGTAATCAAAATGCTCTTGCCACTGTTGCCAATGGCGTACTCGCAATCCATGGCGGGCGAAATGCTGATGACTTCGCGCAGGTTCTTTTCCTTCAAACCCGCCCCATTGTGTTGGAAAATGCTCTGGTCAAAGGCAATTTCTAGCATAGTATTGCGCTTGACATTGCTTGCCCCGTTCTGGGGACTGAGCGTATAGGTCATAGCATTGCCTGTCACAAAGTCAAAGACCATGCGGGCATTGTCCTGCCCCATTTGGTTGCGTAAGCTCCCTTCCTTCACCACGACGTAATAGCGCATGCCCATTTGTAAATTGCGTTTGGGTGCAAGGAACACTTTCCCGCCGTCCTGAACTTCGTATGTGCCAAAGGGTACAAGACGTCCCTTCTCAGTCTCCTCACGCAATTCTAAGACATATTTGTCGAGATAGATGTGGGAGTCCTTGTCATCGGTCAGGCGGTTGCCGTCGGTGTTATAAATCGCCTTGCCAAAATCCAAGCTGATATCGGGGTTATACGACACCCCGCCTTTTGCATCTTTCACATTGAAGACGGGTGCAGTCATTTTGTTTTCTGTGCCACAGGTGAAGTAGCTGGAGAAGCCCTTGTTCTTGACACCCTCCTTGTCCTCTACGCTGTTTTCCCGCACAATGAGATAATAGGTGGTATTCGCCAAGAGTGTTCCGACAGGTTTGATTTGTACGGTCTTGTTATCGCTCTGAATGGTCGCAGAAATGTTCAGCCGTTCCCCTGTGGGAGATTCTCGACGCAGTTCCACCACCGATTGGGTAAGATACTGGTTGCTCAATTTCTTCTGTGAGGAATTTGCCTGATAAATGGCATTGTCAAAACGGAGGTACAGGGTGCTGTCCATGGAGACGGTACGCTGTCCATTTTTGGGTGTAGGGGTGGGGAGCAGACTCTTGCCACTGCTGGTCGTGCCCGTGGTGAAATAGAAAATCTGTTCCGTGTTGTAGTCCCTCGTGCCACTGCTGGAATCGGTGAGGGTTTTTCCGCCGATGATGAGGCAGTATTTTTGATTGCTCTTGAGGGTATTCACGGGAGACAGCTCCAAAACTTCCCCTGCGGGGTTCATGGCAATTTCTACACCCACAGGGTTGCCGTAGGTGTTGGTCTCACGCAGACTGACCACGCTGTTTTCCAGATAAAAATCACTGGGGATTGTGCCGTCTGCTGTGTAAATTCTCGTGCCAAAGGTCAGGGTCAATTTCGTATCGGGGTGGATTTTGGTCGCCCCAGAAATGGGATTCATGCGGGCAAACAAATTTCCATCGCCTTGGGTTTGGAACTGATAGACCTGCTGAGACAAAAGATTGCGTTTGCTGGTCTTGCCGTCTGCCAAGGTATTGCCCTCGATGATGAGGTAGTATTTTGTGTTGGGCAAGAGGGCATCTTCTGGGACAAGGGTGATGCTTTTTTTGTCACTGCTGAGGCTGATTTCCACAGACAGTGCCTGTCCCTGCTGTGTGCCCTTGCGCAGACGCAAAACCTCTTTTTGCAGGTAGCTGGCGGTCAGGTTGCTCCCGTCGTCTTCATAAACGGTCGTC
>CAZSWQ010000030.1:0-15678 GCA_964611025.1 uncultured Ruminiclostridium sp. | reverse complement strand
CTCGGGTCTGCCCGCATGCACCACAATGAACTCGGGAATGACGGGCTTGGGCAAGACCATCAAATCACTGGGAAAAGGCAGGGGCTTCACGCTGGCTTCTGGGATTTTGCTCGGAAAATTCCCCCAGAGCGTCGGGTCGGGTATGTCAATTTTGTTGCTCTGTCCCCGCAGACGCACCCCTTGCAGGGCAGTGCTGTCGGGGTAGACCTGCACCCCCTGCACCTGCACCACGGCTTCCCCCTCTTTTTGCACCAGAACATCATAGGTGCTAAAGGGGCGGGGCAAACCTGCATTCATGGAAAAGGGCAAGGGTGGGGTCGGCAAATCCAAAGGGGCAATTTGCCCCGCCGTGTCGGTCGTGTCCTCTTGCAAGAGTCGTTTTGTGTTGCTGTCCAAAATGCTGACCGTCGCACCAGAGACGGGCTGGGCAATGCCCTCCAGATAAACCCCCACACGCAATGCGCCAAAACTACCATTCTGCACCATATCCATTAATCTCTCCTCCCATGTTGCCAAAAAATGCCCCACTCTCGCCCTGCTTCTGCAATGCCCCATACAAATCCAAACGCCCAAAGCCCCAGCGGGTATTGGGATAAGTCACACCTGAGGTCTGTGCGGCCGCACTGGCGAGCAAAATCCGCACCGTCTCCCCGTCCATTGCCACCTGTCTGCCCTCCACAATGCCCCATTCCAACAAAATCGCCGCCGCACCTGCCGTCATTGCCGCCGCCAAACTCGTGCCCGTGCCCCCGAGCAAACTGCCCCCTACACCGACCCCCTCGACCTGCACCCCAGGGGCGACAAAATCGGGGGACAAACGGGGCAAGCGGGTTGGTCCCCAAGAAGATGCCACATAGAGCCGACCCGTTTTGCTGTTGTATGCCCCTGTTGTGATGCTTTGCAAGGCGGTTGCGGGGGAGACGATGGTGTACTCGGGCACGGGACGCAGACATTCCACCCGTGGGGAAACCTGTCCCGTCAGGGGCAACCAAGCATAATACAAACCACTGACAATCTGGTCGCCATAGAGCGTCAATTCCCAAATGCCCTCTTTCACATCTTCAAAGCCCACCAAAAGCAGGCTGCTGCTGTCCCGATAATAGGAAATGCTGATATGGCTGTTTTCCAAATTCAAATGGTGGTGGCTCTCCAAACCCACCCGAAAGGGAATCCGACTGATGACTTCCCCCGTGGGTGAGGTCATGCCCAAAGAAATGGTATCGTAGGAGGGGGCAAAAATACTGAGCAAAAAGGAGGTGCTCTCCTCGCCCACCCAGAGACTGAGGGTCTCCTTTGTGCCCGTTTGTGGGAGCTTTCCTTGGGTGTGGTGGGCAGCGTTGCTCTCATTGCCCCCCGCCGTCACCACCGCCCGCCCCACTTGACGGGAAATATACGACAGACACTCCTCCAAGGGGGTATTGCCATCGTGTCCTGAGAGGTTCGAGCCTAAACCCAGACAGATGACCAAGGGCATGCCCAGACGTTCCGCCTCCTGAAACACGGCATCTATCCCCAAAAGCACATCTACGCTGGAAAATAAAGTCTCATCCGTCGGGGAGAGCAAATATTTTTTGCGGTAGTATTGCCCCACGGGACGCAATTTCACCACCAGCAACGAGGCATCTGGGGCTGCTCCCACAAATTCCCCCACACGAGACCCGCCCGCCACCGATGCCAAAAGCGTTCCGTGTCCGTTCTCGTCCCGACTGGGCACAAGCGAAAAGGGGTCGTCTTGCCCCAAGGCTTCTTCTATCTCCGCCTTGGAAAATGCCCGCCCGTAAGCGGGGTTTTGCCCCTCTCCCGCCTCCAAGGTCTGATCCCAAAGGCATAAAATTTTACTCTCCCCCGTGTTTGTCCGAAACACCGCTTGGGTGAAATCAATGCCTGTATCCAAAAAGGCAAGGAGCACCCCCCGCCCCGACAAATGCAAATCTGGATTTTCCACCACCTGTGCAATCCCCGCATCCTCGTTGCTGGTCTCACCCAAGGGCGAGAGCACTTGTGGAAAAAAGCCCAGAAAATCACTGCCCAAATCCCGAAAAATCCGCTCGACTTCCTCCGCTTCTGCATAGGCGATTTGTATCCCTGCGGGCAGGGTTTCGCCCAGAGTGAGCAAATCGGGGTACAGTTTGGCATAGGCTTCCACTTGGGCGGAAGGTCGCAGGGTGAAGCCCACCCGCTCACTGCTCTGTTGTCCTTGCATCATGTCCCCCCTGTACGCAGACGGCGGAAGCTCTGGTAGAGATTCAATCTCCCATAGCCCCATTGCTTGTTGGGATAGACTTCGTCACCGCTCCGCTCACAGCCCCCGATGAGCAGTTGACGTACAACATCTCCATCCATGGCGGGTAAATTCCCCTGCACGATGCCCCATTGCATCAAAATGGCAGATGCCCCCGCCGTAATCGCCGCAGAAACACTCGTACCCGTCATTGTCCCCGTACCCAAGGCATAAACCCCCTGCACTTTGACCCCAGGGGCGACAAAATCGGGGGCAACACGGGGCAGACGGGTCGGCCCCCAAGAGGAGGCAACATAGAGGCTGCCTGTTTGGCTGTCATATGCTCCCGCTGTGATGACCCGCAGGGCATTGGCTGGGTAAACAATGGTGTATGCGGAAACGGCTTCCAAAAAGCCCACATCGGGGCTGACCTGATAGGAAATGGGCAACCAAGCGTGGTAGTCCCCCAGAGCGATGGCATCTCCATAGAGCAAAATCTCCCAAACGCCCTCTTTTGCGGCGGAAAATCCCAGACGGACGCTGGTGTTGGTGTTGCGGTAGTAACGCACGGAAACGGTGGTCTGTTCAAACAGGAGGGTTTCCTCTGCCACGGTGTCGGTTTGAAAGGGAATCCGACTGAGCACTTCCCCCGAGGGCGAACGCAAACCCACGGAAATTTTGTCGTAGGGGGCGGTGTAGAGATTGATGCTGAAGGAGGCTTCGGGCACACCCACCCGCAGGGCGATGCTACTGGTCGCCCCGCTCCGTGCCAATTTGCCTTGGGTGTGGTGTTTTTGGTTGCTCTCGTTGCCCGCCCCCGTCACCACTGCCAAGCCCGACTCTTGGGCGAGGTAGGACAAATACTGTTCCATGAGGGTGTTGCCATCGTGTCCCGTGTCGTTCGAGCCGAGCGCAAGGCAGATGACCAAGGGCTTACCCAGCCGTTTGGCACTGTCCACCAGATACTGTATGCCCAGCATGACATCTGCATTGTGGAAATAATTCGGCTTGTCGGGGGGCAGGAGCAGTTTTTCAATGAAATAGGGATTTGCCCTGCGGAGTTTGACGACCAAAAGCTGGGCATCGGGGGCTGTACCGATGCTGTCTTCGGTTTCTCTGCCCACCGCCACCGATGCCAAAAACGTCCCGTGTCCGTCGCTGTCCCGTGTGGGGACACGTTCCAGAGGGTAGTCACTGGCGAGGGCTTCGTTGATATCGGCTTGGGTGTAGCTTGCCCCGTAATACAAACCCTCTGCCCGTGTGCCCGTCAGGGTCTGATCCCAAATGCCCAGAATTTTGCTGCTGCCGTCCTCGTAGCGGAAGACATCTTTGCGGTAGTCTATGCCCGTGTCCACAAAACCCACAATGACCCCCGCCCCCGACAAATCCAAATAGGGGTGTTCCAAAAGGGGTGTCACCCCAGAAGCAAGGTTGCTTTCGGCATCGAGCGGGGAGAGTATGACGGGAAAGAGCGTCTGGCGGTTGCCCAAACCCGCATAGAGGGTCTCGACTTGGCTTTCGGGCAGATAGAGGGGCACATAGCCCGAGGGCAAAACCCGTCCTGCGGTGATGCTGGGGTGTTTCTGCAAAAAATCTTCCAGCAGTTGGCTGTCCTGTGCATTGAAGGTCAAGGTCTCGTCTTGGGCGAGCACTTGGGCGAGGTGTTCGTTCACCATATTCGCTCACCTCTCCCCTGCTGGTAACGCAAGAGGGCATCTAAGCTCCGCTCGACGCAGAGCGTCCCATAGCCCCAGAGGGGATTGGGGTATTGCCGTTCTGGAGAACGCAAAGCACCTAGGCGCAAAAATGCCTTGAGGCGTTCGCCGTAAAGAAAGGGGTCGTTTCCCTGCACAATGCCCCATTGCATGAGCAGTGCCGCCGCCCCCGTCACAAAGGGTGCGGCGAAACTTGTGCCCGTGACGCTGTCGTATGTGCCCCCCACGAGCGGGGCGAAAATATCGCTGGCGGGGGCGGCGATATCGGGGTGGCGGTAGGGCAAGCCCCCCCGCCCCGAAAAATCCAAAACAGAGTTACTGCGCTCCCGATAGCCCGCCACGGAAATGACACGGCTGGCAGTTGAGGGGATGGTGAGGGTATTCCACTCGTTCGCCTGTGTGAAAAAGGTATCCGCCCCCACCGCTTCCAAAGTCGGCAACCAAGCTTCGATTTGCCCCGAAACGACCGCCTGTGTTTGCACTTCCAGTTTCCAGAGGGCAGAGGGAATCGCACCCATTTCGCTGCTCACTTCCAAAAAAACCTGTTGGGCAAGGCTGTAATGCGTGGGCTGAACCAGTTGCATGCGGAGGTGCAATGCACCCACAGCGCGGTCTATCCGTGGATTGTCCACATCGAGACGCCCCAAGCGTTCCCCGCTGGGCAGTATCAAGGTAAATGCCATGTCGTCCACAAAATCTTTCCACAGGCTGAGCGAAAAACGGGACAAGCCCCCCGCCGTGAACCAAGAAATTGTCTGCTTGTCAAAAGCTTTGACCGTGCCTGCGTAGTGATGACCCGCGCCGCCCTCGTTGCCCGTGGGCAGAACCAGAACGGTTTTCCACTCCTGAGCACTGTCGTCTAAGTAGCGTTCAAAGAGGGAATTGCCCTGATGTGCGCCTTCGTTCATGCCCAAACTGATGTTGATGGCGAGGGGCATTTGTGCCGTGCGTGCCTCGTCAATGACGTATTTCACCGCCCGCATGAGTTCGGTGGTGCGGGCAAAGGAGGCATAGCCCCGTGTACCCAATTTGACGGAAAGCAGGGTCGCATCGGGGGCGACCCCCAGAATTTTGCCCCCCGATGCCCGCCCGTTGCCCGCTGCAATGCCCGTGACCGCCGTGCCGTGTCCCCGCTCGTCGCTGTAGGGCAGGCTCGAGAGGGGTGTATCCGTGGCAAGGGCTTGGTCAATTTGTGCGCTTTTGTATTCTGCCCCCGCCTGAAAACCCAGAGGTGCTGTGCCCGTTTTGGCGGTCTGATCCCAAATGGCACGGAGGCGGGTTGTGCCGTCTGGATTGCGGAAATCGGGGTGGCGGTAATCCAAACCCGAATCTATGACCGCCACCAAAACACCCGCCCCCCGCAAATTCCAAGGGGTTTCCGCCTGCACAGGTGGGATGCAACTGCCCCGCCGACCCGCTTCTAGGCTCAAATGTTTGGGGGCTTCGATGTGCTCTATCTGGGGATAGGTGTAGAGCTTGCCGACGGCTTCTTTTGGGAGCGTCAAAATGGCATAGCCCTGCAAAAGGTCTTCTGCGGTCGCCCCCACTTCCTCCGCAATGGCGAAAATATCCCCATGGTATTTTACAATCCATTCCATGTATTGCTACACCCCCCTTTAGTAATAACGCAGAATATGGGCAAGGGGCAGGTTTTGGCGATACCACCTGCCCCCCCGCCAAAGATAACCCTGAATGCTCAACCCTTGGGCATGCTCGAGATAATACCAAAACGACCGCCCATTCCAGAGCCAGAGATAGACCAAGACCCCTGACAGTTGCAAGAGCGTTGGGGTCAGTGCCCTGTCGAGGGCATGTTTTGCTTCTGGCATCTGCTTCGGTGCGGATAGTGGCAAAGCCATAGACCTGCGCCCCCCTCCCATTTTCTTCTAGTCTATGTGCCAGAGGGCAAAAAAAGCCCCGTTTCTTTTTTGGCAAAAAGAAACGGGGCGGGGCAACTACAGCGGACAGGGCAAGCCATGTCCCTACGGCATGATGTTTTGTTTATGTTCATTTGATTCAGCGGTAGGAGGCTTCGTAGATGGCGAGGCAGTCCTCATCGGAGAGCTTCAGCATATCCGCCTTGAACAGTCCAGCCATGGTTGCCTTGGCATCTGCGACCAGAGCGGGCAGTTCCTCACGGGTGATGCCGTATTCGGACATCTTGAGTGCGTCCACACCACAGAGCTTTTGCAAATCTGCCAAAGCAGCCACAAAGTCCATCGCTTCGGTCGCATCGGTCTTGCCCATGGCATGCGCCATATCCACAAAACGCCCAGCCAGTTCAGGACAGTGCTGGACAAAATGGGTGTAGTACGCAAGGCTAATCATAATCAGACCTGCACCGTGGGGCAGGGAGGGATGATGACCGCTCATGGGGTGTTCCAGCGCGTGCTCGGAGGTGGTCGAGCCGACACACATCACAACACCGGAGAGGGTAGAGCCAAAGGCAACCGCATCACGGGCACTTTCGTTGCCACCGTCTGCATAGGCAGCTGCCAAATTGCGTCCCACCGCTTCGATTGCCTTCAGGGCGAACATGTCGCTCATGTGGTTGGCACGGCTGGAAATGTAACCCTCGGTGCTGTGGAACAGGGCATCAAAGCCCTGATAGGCGGTGAAGGTGGGGGGCACTGTCAGCATCAAGTCGGGGTCGACAATGGCAATCACGGGGAAGGTCTTATCATTGCCCAGTGCCATTTTTTCCTGCGTGTCTTCGTTGGAAATGACCGTCCAAGGGTCGGCTTCTGTGCCCGTACCTGCCGTGGTGGGAATGGCAATCAGGGGCAGGGGGTCGTGCTTCATGCGCTGGCAACCGCCCGTGCCGCCGTAGATATAATCCCAATACTTGCCCTCGTTGCTTGCCATGACGGCAATGCTCTTGGCGGCATCAATGGACGAGCCACCACCCAGACCAATGACGAAATCACAGGCATTTTCACGGGCAAACACTGCGCCGTCTTCGACGTTGGCAATGATGGGGTTGGCGAGAATCTTATCAAAGACCACGCTTTCCACACCTGTGGCGGCGAGTTCTTCCTCAACACGTGCCAAATAGCCATTGCTGCGGGTGGATTTGCCCGAGGAAATGACAATCAGGGCTTTTTTGCCAGGCATTCTCTGCTTGCGGAGCTTGGACAGAGAACCCTTGCCGAACAAAATACGGGTGGGCATGTAAAACTGAAATTGGTTCATCATAACAATTCTATCCTTTCTCAAATCGGTCTATTTACCAAAGCGGGGCACAGGAGTACCCCGCTGGTAGCCTTGTGTTTACTTGCCTGCGTCCAGTGCTTTCCAAGCATTGTCCAAAAAGCTCTCATCGTAAATGCTCTCTGCACTCACGTCGGTGTTTTGGATGCCACCGCTCTGTGCGGTCATCTTGATGGCAGCGGCAAAGCCAGCGTCGGTGTGATAGCCCTTGTAGTTGGTCAGACCATCTTTTTTGTCCACTTCTGCGGAATAGGTGATTTCTTCTTCACGTCCTTCAAAAATGGGGGCGAGGGCTTTGGCAATGTCTTCAGGGCTGGCTTGTTCCATCCAAGCCGCCGCCTTTGCCATGGCGGTCACGACCTTCTGCACGGTTTCTGGATTGGACTTGATATAGCTTTCCGTAGTCGCAATCATGAACAGTTCATAAGTTTCTGTCCCCAAAAGGTCTTTCATCTGTTCGGGGTTTGCCCCGTCCACAATCATTTGACCGCCGTTGTCCAAGAGCATCTTAGTTGCCCAAGGATTCGTGCCCACGGCTGCTTGAATTTCATTGTTCTTGATGGCCGCCAAGTAGGCCGCACTTTTCATATCAATGACGCTGACGGTTTCATCAGCGACCAAACCACCTGCATTCAGGACGGCACGGGCAAAGGCTTGTGGGGAGCTGGCTGCACCCTTGCCCCCACCGACAATCTTGCCTTCCAGAGAGGCGATGGTGCTGTAGTCTGCGTTCACGCCGATGAGCTGGAAGGGGAAAATGGCACTGCTGGAATAGACAATACGCATATCTCTGCCTGCTTCGTTGCTCATGAGGGCGGTTTCCACCCCACGCAGGGTAAATTGGGCTTCACCCGTGAACAGAGGGGCGGAGGAATCTGCACCCGTGATGCTTTGGAAATCCCCTTTCAGACCAGCTTCTGCCAAATAGCCAAGGCTCTCTGCCAGATAAGCAGGTGCCCAGTGGTAGCCACGCACCGAATCGGTGAAGACAACGGTTTCCAAGGAAGCGGGGTCAATGGCTTCGCTCTGAGCGGGGGTGTCGGGGGTTTCTTCTGCGGGGGGTGTCTGCCCACAGCCAGCCAAGATGCCAAAGAGCATAGCGAGGCTGAACAGCAGGGCGAGGGATTTTTTCAAATTTAATTTCATTTCATCTTCTCCTACGATATGATGGGGGTCAAATTCTCTATGGCAACACACCCTAGGGCATGGAATTTTTAAAGGTTCGGCTTCCAGCGTAAAAGCAGACGTTCCAGTACACACAAGAGCCTGTCCAAGCACATCATCAAGAGCACCACCACAAAAATACAGGTGAAGACCAGCGTCACATCGTAGCGTGCGCCCGCATCGTTCAAGAGCCAGCCCAAGCCTTTCGATGCCCCGATGAGTTCGCCCACGACTGCCCCCGTGAGTGCCAAGCCCATGCCCGTGCGTAGGCTCGCCAAAAACCAAGGCAGAGAAGCGGGCAACATGCCGTAACAAAAGACCTGCCAAGGCGATGCCCCCAAAAGACGCAGGGCAAGGAGCATCTCTCTATCCAAATTGTGATAGCCTGCGTAGAGATTGAAGACAAAGAGGAAAAACACCATGAGGGCAGTCATCATGATTTTGGACAACAGCCCTATGCCAAACCAGACAATGAACAGGGGTGCAAGTGCCAATTTTGGGATGCTGTTGATGGCACTGAAGACGGGGAGCACCAAGGGCAAATACCGCTCCCAAATGCCCAAGCACAAACCCACAACACTGCCCAACATGCCCCCAAAAAGCAGACCCCAAGCAGCTTCCTCCAGCGTTACGGAGAGATGTTTCCACAGCATACCGTTTTGTAAGGTCTCCAGTGTCTTTGCCCAAATCAAACTCGGACGGCTGAAAAAAAGCGGGTCTATCCGCTCGTAGAGCGAGGCTTGCTCCCAGAGAAACAAACACAAAACCACAAGCACAAACAAAATCAAATAGGAAAATGGGGTGCTGTGTTTTTCTCTCATCGTGTCTCTCCTTCTTCCTGTAAGAGGGCATCCCAGATGGTTTTTTCCTGATGCAAAAATGCCTCATCAAAACGCAATGCCCGCAAATCACGGGGACGGGCAAGGTTTATGGGATAGCTTTGCAAGACCCGCCCTGGACGACCCGCCATCAAAAGCACACGGTCGGAGAGGGCAACCGCCTCCTGCAAATCGTGCGTCACATAAATGACCGTCTGTCCCGTACCCTCCCAGACCTGCAAAATATCACTTTGTAATTTTTCCCGTGTGAAGGCATCGAGCGGGGCAAAAGGTTCGTCCATGAGCAAAATTTCTGGTTCTAAGGCGAGGGTGCGGGCAATGCTCACCCGTTTTTTCATCCCACCCGATAATTCGTGCGGATAGTGCTGGGCAAAGGGCAGTAAGTCCATGCGCGCCAGCCAAGAAAAGGCAATCTCCCGCCGTTCCGCCTTGCCCCTGCTCCGCAGTTGCAAGCCCAAAGCGACATTTTCCAAGACCGACCGCCAAGGCAGAAGATGGTCTGCCTGTGCGATATAGCCAATTTCTTTTGGGATACCGGAAAGGGGCTTGCCGTGCAAATGGACGCTGCCCGCTTGGGGGGTCAAGAGTCCCGCCATGGCATTGAGCACAGTGCTTTTCCCACAGCCCGACATGCCCACCAAGGCGACAAATTCCCCAGAGGAAATAGACAAATCCAAATCCTGCACGGCACAAACCGTCTGGGCATCCACCGAGGGAAAGGAAATACAAACCCCTTTTAAGGCAAGCAAGGCTTCGCTCAACGGTAGTCCTCCGCCAGCGTGCGGAAGCGGGGCAGGGCACGGGCTATGCGTTCGGTCGGCACGCAGTAGGACAGGCGGAAATGCCCCCCGACCCCAAAGCTATCACTGGGCACAAGCAACAAATCATAGGCTTTTGCCCGCTCGCAAAAAGCATGGGCATCGGCTTCTAGGCAACGGGCAAAGAGATAAAATGCCCCCTCTGGCTCGACCAGCGAAAAGCCCATATCCCGCAGTTCCCGCACCAGCAAATCCCGATTGCGTCGGTAAATGGCGAGGTCTGCGGTTTCATGGCAACACTGTGCCACGACGCGCTGGAAAAAGCTCGGCGCACAGACATAGCCCAGACGACGCCCTGCCCCGCAGACGGCGGCGTATACCTCCGCTTTGTCCTCCATGTCGGGGGGCACGAGCACATAGCCAATGCGTGCCCCAGGCAGGGAGAGAGACTTACTGAAGGAATAGCAGACAAAGGTATTGGCATAGTAGCTGGGAATCCAAGGCAGGGGGGCATCTGTGTAGGAAATTTCACGGTAAGGCTCATCGGAAATGAGGTAAATGCTCTGTCCATATGCTTGGGATTTTTTCTCCAAAAGTTCTGCCAATTTGGCAATGGTCTCTTGGGAATAGACCGCCCCAGAGGGGTTGTTGGGGGTATTGATTAAGACGGCTTTGGTCTGGGCTGTGATGCAGGCTTCCAAGGCATCGAAGTCAATTTGAAATGCCTCAATTTCGGCGGGCACGACCAAAAGCTTTGCCCCAAAGCCCTCCACAAAGACCTTGTATTCCGGAAAATAGGGTGCAATGGTGATGATTTCATCGTCAGGACAGCTCAGTGCCCCCAACACACAGCACAATGCCCCCGCCGCCCCTGTGGTCAAATACAGGCAGTCGGCATCATAGACTGTACCAAAACGCTGGTTGAGATTCTCCGCCAAAGATGCCCTTGCACTGGCATCGCCCTGCGCAGAGGTATAGCTGTGCAGGGCAAGCGGACTCTCCTCTGCCAAAAGGGCTTGCATATATGCACCCACGCTGTCGGGGGCGGGCACGCTGGGGTTGCCAATGGAAAAATCAAAAACGGCATCTGCCCCGACCACTTGGGCACGGGCTTTGCCAAACTCAAAAATTTCTCGAATCTCGGAGCGTTCCTGTCCGAGTGCCAACATTGTTTGCGATACTCTTGCCATGATTGGGTATCCTCCCTGTTTTTTGGGTTTATCCCTACGATTATATCATCTTGTGGGACAAAATCAATCCAATTTCGAGAGAATCTCCCGCAGTTCTTCTAGGCTGTACAGAGCGTTGAGCACGGAGAGCAAGGACTTCGTACTCAGGTGCTCAGGCAGGGCAAGACGTTGCATGAGTTTCTGACGCAAAAGGGCACTGCCGTCTCTGCCCGTCAAGCCCAAGACAAACAAATCGGCTTTTGCAATGGGGGTTTTTTCACTTGGGGGGTTGTCTTCTCCCAACACGGTCGCCCCAGCACGACGCAGGGCATCTAAAATGACCTCCGGACGCATGCCTTCCACACCCAATTTGCCCTCTTTGCCCCCTTTGCGTTTGCGTTTTTCCTTGCCGTAAATGTCGGGGACATAGGCTTGTTTTAGGCACTGCGGGGGCAGGCTGCTTTTCAAATGGTTGCGGATGAGAAAGCCCGCACCGTCACTGTCGGTCAGAACAATCAAGCCCCGTTCCATGGCAATGCGTCGCAACAGGGCGAGTTGTTCCTTGTTGGAAAAAATGGAAAAACCTTGGGTTTCCAAAATCAGGGCATCGACCACCTGCGAGAGTGTATTTTTATCATAGCGACCTTCCACGACAATCGCTTCTTGAATCCGTATCATATCAATGGGGATTTCCTTTCTGGGTGTTTGGGGCATCAAGCCAGCACAAAACTCAGCTCCAAGACCAGCGAGACCAAGAGGGCTTCGGGGTCTGTGCCCGTACTGCTTTTCATGGCACGGTCTGTCTCTGCACATCGCAAAACCCCCAGACGCAACACATCTAGGGACACACCCCGTGCCGTCTGCATGAGTCGTCTTGCCAAATAGGGAAAGCGCAGGTGCAACATCTCGGCAAGCTGCTCATGGGTTTTGCTGGATGCTAAGGCGAGTTTTGCCACATAGAGTTGCCGAAATTGCTTGCCCAGCACAGACAAAATTTTAATCGGGGCTTCTTGCATCAGCAACAAATCCCCCAGAATTTGCAGGGCGGTGTCCGACTGTCGGGCGAGCAGGGCATCGCTCATGCGAAAGAGCACCGCATCCAACTGTGGCACAGCCACCGCATCTATGAGGGCTTTGGTAATTTGTGCTTCCTCGGTGGCAAGGGTGAGCTTGTCCATTTCCGAGACCAGATTTTGCATCAAGCCCCCGCAGAGAAAGAGCAAATATTGTACGTCGTGCGGGTCTATTACTTTGCCCTCGGAGGCAAAACGTCGCTGTATCCAGCGCATGAGTTCCGCTTGGGACTGCGGGGCAAAATGGACGACCTTTGCCTGTTCTTTCAGGAAAGCAATCCATTTTTTCTTGCGTCCATCTGGTTTGTAGGGCAAGTGCCGAAAGAGAAACAGCAGACACAAATCCTCGGGCAAATCCACCAGAAGCGCCATGAGGGTCTTCCGCTCGTCCTCGTTTGCTTGGAATACATCGTAGTCGTTCACCAGAATCAAACGACCCCCGCCCAGCATGGGCAGGGCATCAATGGCATCGGCGAGGGCTTGCAGAGCCAGCCCCTTGCCTTCCAAAACCGTTCGGTTGAACTCCGCCATGCCCTCACCCAGCACGTTTTCTTCCAAGACTTGGAGGGCTTTATCTAGGAGATAGGTCTCCTCACCGTGGAACAGATACAAACCCTGTGCCCTGCCCGTCTTGAGGTTTTTTGTAAAATCCTGATAGCCGACTTCGGGCAAGAGGGGGGCTTTTTCCTTGTTGCTCATGGGGTTCGCTCCTCTCTGGGGACACGGATGGTCAAAGTGCCCTGTGTGTCCGTGCGGTATAGGGGGATGTTGTATTGTTCCAAACGGGCAAGGGTGTCTTCGGCGGGATGACCGTAGCTGTTGCCCCGTCCCACCGATACCACCGCCAGTGCGGGGGTGGTGGCACGCAGGAGCTGGTCACAGGTGGAAAAGCGAGAGCCGTGGTGTCCCAAAACCAAAAGGTCGAGGGGTGGGATGTCAAAAAAGCGGATGAGTTTCCGCTCGCCGTCCTCGCCCATGTCGCCCGTCATGAGGGCTTCCCAATCGCCGTAGCGTGCCAAGACCGACAAGCCCACTTCGTTGTCGCCCGTGTCGGACAAAGGGGGGAAGACTTGTAATGTCGCTTCGCCAAATGCCACCTTGGCTTCTGTGGAAATCCAGTGGATGTCTGTCCCGTACTGTTCCGCTAGGGCTTCGATTGCCAAGCGTTCAGGTGTGCCCGCTTCGCTGTCGGGTAAAATCAAGGTATCCACTTTGACACGGGAAAACAAATCCGCAAGCCCATTGGTGTGGTCGGCATGGTAGTGGCTGAGAAAAACCATATCCAAACGCCAATAACCCAAACTGTGCAGGGTACTTGCCGTGATGCCCCCTGCGTCTTTCGTCCCGCCACAGTCCATGAGTGTACGACGTTTGCCCGATTGCAACAAAACGCTTTGCCCCTGTCCAATGTCCAATACTTGCACGGAAAGCGGGTCACGGGTTTGGCTCATGTGGTGGAGCACAGTCACCAGACAAAATGCCAGCGTGAGGCTACACAGGGGCAAGACCCACGCAATGGGTTTGCGGTGGCTGTACCACCAACTGAACAGACAGACCCCATACAAAAACGCAAAAAAAGCCAAGTAATAGACGCTCTGCATAGAGAGGCTGGCAAAGGGCACACGGGCACAGAGTGCGGCAATGCCCAAAAAGAGTTTTGCCACCAGTTGGTTGAGGAAAACCAAGGGCAGGGCGAGCGGGGCAAAGAGCATGCCCAGTGCCACAGATGCCATGCCACAGAGGAAAATGAAACTGACCAGCCCGTTGGTGAGCAGATTGGCGAGGGGCGAAATGAGCGAAATTTCCCCGAAATACAGGGCGGTCAGGGGCAAGGTAAAGAGCA
Organism: uncultured Ruminiclostridium sp.; assembly: GCA_964611025.1. Lineage (GTDB taxonomy): Bacteria > Bacillota > Clostridia > Oscillospirales > Oscillospiraceae > Evtepia. The sequence goes on along the minus strand of CAZSWQ010000030.1, from coordinate 1,686 downwards.
TTGCACCCAGAGAAATGCTGAAAATGGACAGGGGGAAGTCTAGGAATTTGCGCCGTGCTTTGGGCACACGCTGTCGCAGTTTGGCATAGAGCGGACTGCCCAGCAGATAAATCCCCAAGACGGAGGAGAAGGAAAATTGCAAACTGACTGACCCAATGGAAAAGGGATTGAGCAAGAGCAGAAATGCCAGTGCCCCAAAGAGCGAGGTGTAGGAGTCACTACGTCGACCCAGAAGGGGTGCGAGCAGTCCCACACTGCACAAAAAGGCGGCACGCATCGCCCCCGCATTGCCCCCCGTCAAAAGGGCAAAAAAGTAAATGAGGGCAATGTGCAGGACGATGGTTTTCTTGCTGGGTTTTTTGAGCAAAAAGAGCAAAGCCGCCGCCAGAAAAGAGATGTGCATGCCCGAGACGGAGACCAAATGGGACAGCCCCGTGCGGGAAAAATCCCTGACCTGATTGTCGGGCAAATCGTCTTTCCAGCCCGTGAGCAATGCCATCAAAAAAGGGCTGGTCTGTGCGTCATACTGCGTCAAAATGCTCTCTCGCATTTGTATGGCGACATAGGCGGGCAGGCTGCTCAGAGAAAAACCTTTGCGAGCGTCCACCTTAGCTGTGCCATAGCCCTGTGCGGTGAGATAAATGCCCTTGCCCATCTGGGAACGCTGGTAGCTGGGTGTGTTGCCCGTGTGACAGCGGGCAATGGTCTGTAGCCTGTCACCAGGCTTCAAATCGGCATAGTCTGCACTCAGATACAGGCGGAGGGGATAGCGTCTCGTCTCCTCCACATCGCCCCCTTTGACCAAAACGGAAATGCCGTATTCCGTCTTCTGGGGGAAGCCTGTCACTTGGGCTTCTAAGCGTATGGTGCGGTCGGCAAGGCTCTGTGAGGGCAGATACCAAGCGAATTGATAGAGGGAGAACCACAAAAAGCCGAGGGCAAACCCGAAGCTGAGATAACGCAGACGGTTTGCCTTGCGGAAGCAAAATAGGCAGAGCAAATAGACCCCCAAAGACCCCAGCCCCAAATAGAGGGGCAAGTTGACCCAAGGCAGGTACAGGGACAAAAAACATGCCACAGCCATCGCCACGGCAAGATAGACCAATTTTCGCACGGTTCATTTCCCCCTTTGCCAAAACCACTTGCGTTTTTTCTGGGGTTTTGGGGCTTCATTTTGGGCATTTTCTTCGGCAAGTTCTGCTTGGTATTGGGCATAATCCAAGGCATCTTGGCGGTCGAGGTCGTCCGCCCCCGCCAGCCCCTCTATGTGGTGGGTGAACTCGTGGGCGAGGGTCGTCCAGAGTTCTTGCTCCCAGAGTTCTTCTGTCCAGTCCTCGTCTTCCGCCAGAGCACAGAACGAGCCGTAATACAGCTCAATGCGACAGCCCAAGGCATCGGTGCAGTAACAGCCCAGCGTGATGAGACCGTCTTCCTCCTCGACCGTGTCGGGCAGCAGCAAAATCCCACCCGAGAGTTCGGCATAAAATGGGGCGGGAAAGCGTCCTGCCATCTCGTCCAAACGCTGGTGAACGTCTTCATACGTTCGTTGCATCCTAGCCCCCCCTTTCTCTCTTTTGTTTCATAAGCCCCGCAAAATGCCACGGACAATTTTGGATTTTGTGGCATCGTAAGGGGCATAGCGCAGGGGAATGTCCACATGGGTGGGTTGTTCCAAAATGCTTTTAT
>CAZSWQ010000029.1:0-15793 GCA_964611025.1 uncultured Ruminiclostridium sp. | reverse complement strand
CTTCCACGGGGTCGAGGTCAACCACAAAGGCTTCTTCGATGTCTTCCTCCGTGATTTTCGCCTCACACTTCACCTTTTCGATGGCGTCTTCGTAGCCAGCGATTTTGTCCTTGACTTCCTTCAAACGGTCGAACAAGTCCGCAAAATCGCTTTCGGGGTTTTCTGCGTGCAGAGAGGCATAGAGCATGCCGATTTCCGTGTAGAGCTGTTTGCTGCGTTCTTCTTCGGAGAGGATATTGAGCTTCAAACCTGCAATTTCGCTCAAATCCTTTGCCTTGTTGAAGCCTGCCATGGTCAGTCGCTTCGTTTTTTCCTTCCAAACATTCCAATCTGTCATATGATGTGACCTCCTTGTGATGCCGTGTGGTGTTGCCCCTGCGGGCGCGTCCTTCTCCTATAGTTTACACGATGTTTCTCTTTTTGACAATCCCTTTTTCCCCTGCCTAGTATACGCCAGTGCAGGGCATTTGTAGCCCTAGACAGCAATTATTTTTTGGAGGTCTGTATTTTGCGTTATGATTTCGCCCCACTCGAGGGCATGACCAACCGTTTGTATCGCCAGACACACCGTGCGTTTTTCCCCACACTCGACCGCTATTTCACCCCGTTTTACTCCTCAGGCGAAACGGGTCTCGCCCCGAAAGATGTCCGTCTTTTGCAAGAAGAACATGACAGTGGTGTCCCGCTTGTGCCCCAGCTTCTGGGCAATCGCTCCGCCTTTCTCCTGACCGCTTTAGAACAGCTCACACGGGCGGGCTTTTCTGAAGTCAATTTGAACCTCGCCTGTCCATCGGGAACGGTATGCAGCAAACAGCGGGGGGCGGGTGCGTTGCGTGACCTTGCACAACTGCGGTCACTCTTGACGGAACTCTACGAAAACACCCCCTGTCATCTCTCCATCAAAACCCGTTTGGGCTTTCACGATTTGGCAGAATGGGACGGCATTTTGGCACTGTACAATGACTTCCCCCTGCACGAATTGATTTTACATCCCCGCTTGCGGGACGAGCAGTATCAGGGCAAGGCACACCGTGCTATGTTCGCCCAGAGCCTAGAGTGCAGCCGTGCGCCCCTGATTTACAGCGGGGATGTCTTCACCCCAGCAGATGTCAAAGGCTTTGTCGAGACCTATCCCAAAAGTGCGGGCTTGATGCTGGGTCGTGGGCTGATTGCCAACCCCGCCCTCCATGCCATGGCGACCCAAAATGCCAGCTTCTCCGCCGAAGCCCTCTTTGCGTTTCATACCGCCCTCTTAGAAGGCTACCGTGCAACCCTCTTTGGGGAAAAACCCGTCCTACATAAATTGAAAGAGCTTTGGTTCTATATGATTTGGCTCTTTCAGGAGCACGACAAATACGCCAAACAGCTCCGCAAAGCCCCCAACCTTCAGGTCTTCCACCAAGTCGTGGCACAACTCTGTCAAGAACTGCCCTTTGACCCCCAGCAGGGTTTCCACCCCCCACAGAAAAACAAATGAGCCCTGTAGCCCTGTAGGGGACAATGCCCACATCGTCCTGCCTAGCCCTGCCGTAGCTCTTGACAATTTCTTGGTAATTTCGTATACTAAACAGGATTTTTCATAAGAAACTATACAGAAATGCGAGGACAGACCGAGATATGAAAGAATTGCCGAAAGTCTATGACCCCAGAGAAGTAGAAGACCGCACCTATGCTGACTGGGAAGCCAATCAATGTTTTGCAGGTATCCGTGATGCCAAGAAAAAGCCCTTTACCATCGTGATGCCTCCTCCCAATGTCACAGGTCAGCTTCACATGGGGCACGCCATGGACTGCACCTTGCAAGATATTCTGATTCGCTTCAAACGCATGCAGGGCTATGCCGCCCTCTGGGTGCCTGGCACTGACCACGCAGGCATTGCCACTCAAATTAAAGTAGAAGAAGCCCTACGCAAAGAGGAAAACCTCTCCCGCCACGACTTGGGCAGAGAGGCCTTCCTGCAACGTGTTTGGGATTGGAAAGATACCTACGGGGACCGCATTGTCGCCCAGCAGAAAAAAATGGGCGCATCTTGCGACTGGGGCAGAGCCAGATTTACCATGGACGAGGGTTGCTCTCAGGCAGTGCGTGAGGTCTTCGTGACCCTCTACGAAAAAGACCTCATCTACAAGGGCAGTCGTATCATCAACTGGTGCCCCAAGTGTACCACTGCGCTGTCCGATGCCGAAGTCGAATATCAGGAAAAAGCGGGGCATTTGTGGCATTTGAAATACCCCATTGTGGGCGAAGAAAACCGCTATGTCATTGTCGCCACCTCTCGTCCTGAAACCATGCTGGGCGACTCTGGTGTTGCCGTCAACCCCAACGACCCCCGCTATCAGGATTTGATTGGCAAGACCTGCCTCCTGCCCCTCATGAATCGTGAAATTCCCATTGTCGCCGATGCATATGTCGATTTGGAATTTGGCACAGGTTGCGTCAAGATGACCCCCGCCCACGACCCCAACGACTTTGAAGTTGGCTTGCGTCACAATTTGGAGTCCATCCGTGTGCTGGACGATGCGGGTAAGGTCAACGAACTCGGTGGTGTATACCAAGGGCTTGACCGCTACGATGCCCGCAAAAAGATTGTTGCCGATTTGGAAGCTCTGGGGCTTTTGGAAAAAATCGTGGAACATCCCCACAACGTCGGCACTTGCTACCGCTGTGGCACGGACGTAGAACCCATCATTTCTGCCCAGTGGTTTGTCAAAATGCAACCGCTGGCAGAAGACGCGCTGAAGGTCGTAAACGAGGGCGAGACGAAATTTGTCCCCGACCGCTTCTCCAAAACCTACACCAACTGGATGGAAAACGTACACGATTGGTGCATCTCCCGTCAGCTCTGGTGGGGTCACCAAATCCCCGCTTGGTACTGCGCCGATTGCGGACATGTCACCGTCTCCCGTGACGATGCCACCGTCTGTGCCAAGTGTGGCTCTGCCCACATCGAACGTGACCCCGATGTGCTCGATACTTGGTTCTCCTCCGCCCTCTGGCCGTTCTCCACGCTGGGTTGGCCAAATCCCACCGAAGACTTCCAGTATTTCTATCCCACCGACGTACTGGTCACGGGCTATGACATCATTTTCTTCTGGGTCGCCCGCATGATTTTCTCTGGCTGTGAACACACAGGCAAGACCCCTTTCCACACCGTCTTCATCCACGGTTTGGTGCGTGACGACAAGGGCAGAAAAATGAGCAAATCTCTGGGCAACGGCATTGACCCCCTGCAAATTGCCGAACAGTACGGCGCAGATGCCCTCCGTTTCAATTTGGTCTCGGGCAACTCCCCTGGGAACGATTTGCGTTTCTACACCGAGCGTTGCGAAGCCATGCGTAATTTTGCCAATAAGGTCTGGAACGCTTCCCGTTTCCTGATGATGAACTTGACCATCACGGACAACCACCTGCCCGCAACCTTGGAACTGGAAGACAAGTGGATTTTGTCCAAGCTCAATGCCCTCATTCCCGAACTGACCGAGAACTTGGAAAACTTCGAGCTGGGTGTTGCGGCGGGCAAGCTCTATGACTTCATCTGGGACAGCTATTGCGATTGGTACATTGAAATGACCAAGACCCGCCTGCAGGGTGAGGATGCCACCGCCAAGGAAAATGCCCAGCGTGTCCTCTGCTATGTCCTGACTGAGCTTCTGAAGCTCCTGCACCCCTTTATGCCCTTCATCACAGAAGAAATCTGGCAGGCACTGCCCCACGAAGGCGATTTCTTGATGCTCCAGAGTTGGCCTCTTTACCGTGAAGACCTCGCCTTCCCCACGGAAGAAAAGGCAACGGAAGTGGTCATGGATGCCATTCGTGCCGTGCGCAGCCGTCGTGCAGAAATGAACGTCCCCCCCTCCAAGCGCGCAAAGCTCTTTGTCTCCACCGCCGAAGAAGCCGCCTTCCGTTTGGGTCTGGGCATGTTCCAGCGTCTTGCCTACGGCAGTGAAGTCGACTTCCTGCCCGTGGGTGTACCCGCTGGCGAAGGCATGGTCGCCGTCTCCACCTATGCCGCCAATATCTTCATGCCCTTGGCAGAGCTGGTGGACTTGGAAAAGGAAAAGGCACGCATCCAGAAAGAAATCAAGAAGACGCAGGCGGATTTTGACAAGCTCTCTGGCAAATTGCAAAACCCCGCTTTCCTCGCCAAAGCCCCCGAAAACATCGTGGCAGCCGAGCAGGAAAAGTGTGCCAAACTGCAAGCCCTCTTGGAAAAGCTCCAAGCCCAGCTCAGTAGCATGTAATTTTTTACACTCTCCCAAGCTTCGACAAAAAAGCCCTAGCCCCAGACGCTATAATGACACCATACCCCTAACGGGTATGGTGTCATTGTTTTGTATCAGGGTGGCACGGGCGGGGGTTCTCGATGCTATGTATCTGCCCGTCCGTTCCCCCACAAGGAGGTGTTCTTTTGTCTGTGTTGTTCAAACGGCATGCCCGCAGTTTGCATGCGACCTTGGAGGGAGAAATTGACCACCACCGTGCCCGTGGGCTGTTGCGGGAAATTCGCCAGCAGGTGGATTGCGATTTGCCCGAGGAGCTGATTTTGGATTGTGCGGGGGTGCAGTTCATGGATAGTGCGGGCATTGCCTGTATTTTACGGCTCTACCAGCAGATGAAGCAGACGGGCGGGCAGTTGCTCTTGGTGGATGTGCCCCCGCAGGCGGCACGGGTCTTGCACGCTGCCCACTTGCACCGCATTTTGCCCTTTGACTGAAAGGAGTGTTGCCCCATGTCCCGCAACAAAAGCGACCATCACAACGAGGTGCATCTGCACTTGCTCTCCCGCTCGGTCAATGAGGGCTTTGCCCGTGCGACCGTGGCAGCCTTTGCCGCCCAGCTCGACCCCACTCTAGACGAACTGGGAGACTTGAAAACCGCTGTGAGCGAGGCAGTGACCAATGCCATCGTCCACGCTTACCCCGATTGCGTAGGAAAAATTTCCCTGCGTCTGCGTCTTTTTCCCGACCGCCAAATCGAAGTGGTCGTGCGGGACAGTGGCATAGGGATTTCCGATATTGCACAGGCAAGAGCACCCCTCTTTACCACGGGCAATGAGGAGCGCTCAGGGATGGGCTTTACCATTATGGAAAGTTTCATGGACAGCGTACATATCCGCTCGACCCTAGGCAAGGGCACGACCGTCAGGCTCAAAAAGCGTTTCACACCCCGCCTTGGAGAAATGCCGTGATTTCCCCCAGCCTCATGGAAGCCGCCCGTGCGGGCGACAACGAGGCATGTGCGCAGCTGCTTCAGGAAAATGCGGGGCTCATTTGGAGCATTGTCCGCCGATACAGCCGCCGCAATGTGGAGGCAGAAGACCTCTATCAGTTGGGCTGTCTGGGGTTTCTGAAGGCGGTGCGGGGCTTTGAACCAGCCTATGGTACACAATTTTCCACCTATGCTGTCCCGAAAATTGCGGGCGAAATGCGACGCTTTCTCCGTGACGATGGACTCTTAAAAGTCAGTCGTGGGGTGAAAGAGCGGGGGGCGGTGCTCTACCAAGCCAGACTCGCCCTGCAAACAGAGCTAGACCGTGAACCGACCCTCTCAGAGCTTGCCGCACGGACGGGCTTCTGTGTAGAAGACATCGCCACCACCGACCTTGCCACGGCATCTGTCGCCTCCCTGCAAGCGGAGACGGGCGAGGGGGGCTTTTCTCTGGAACAGATGTTGGGAAGCGTAGGGGAAGAAGAACGTCTAGTCGAGCGGGTCGACCTACACAGTGCCATTGCGTCTCTGCCCGAGCGGGAACGCAAATTGATTTATCTGCGCTATTACAAGGGCTTGACGCAGGAGCAAATCGCCCGCATTTTGGGCATCAGTCAGGTGCAGGTCTCCCGTCTGGAGAAAAAATCCATGCAATGCCTGCGTGAGACCCTCACAGACCCCGCCCCCTGATTTTGTTTTTGCTTCCCACGGGGTCAGGGTTCAGATGTTACAATTTTATTGTTTTGCCCAATGTGTTCCCAAGAGAATTGGGGCAAAAGTTCAGAGAGGGAAATGGTGTCTGGACGGTCAATCAGCCCTGCACGGTGGGCAAGAATGCCCAAGAGGGCTTCTGGGCTGTACTGTTCCCGCAGGGTTGCCATGTCCAAATCCTTGTCCCGTTTGGCAAGCCGTCTGCCTTGGGCATCGGTCAAAAGGGGTGTGTGGATATACTGCGGGGCTTCGTAGCCCAGCGCTCGAAACAGCCAAATTTGTCTGGCGGTGGAGGGGAGCAAATCACTGCCCCGTACCACACGGTTCACACCCATGAGGGCATCATCAACCACGACCGCCAACTGATAGGCAAAGACCCCATCGGAACGACGCAAAATAAAATCCCCTGTGACAGCTTGGAGATTTTCAGCATAGCGACCGAAATTGCCATCGACAAAGGAGAGGGTCTCATCGGGGACACGCACCCGCCAAGCAGGACAGCGTCCTTGGGCATCTCGGGTGTTTCTCTGTGCCTTGGTGAGGGTGCGACATGTCCCAGCATAGCGATGTGTGCCGTCGCTCTGGTGGGGGGCACGGACGGCGAGCAGGTCTTTCCGACTGCAATAGCAAGGATAGCACAGCCCTTTTTCCTGCAAAACCTGCAAGGCGGTCTGATACTGTGCCTTGCGTTCGCTCTGCAAATAGCCCGCCTCGGGATAGCCCCTGTCCCAATCCAGTCCCAGCCAGCGTAAGTCATCACACAACTGGGCGGTGTAGGCGGGACGACAACGGACTTCATCGAGATTTTCAATGCGTAAGACCAATTCTGCCCCCTGCTGTCTGGCATCGAGCCAGCACAAGAGGGCTGCAAATAGATTCCCCAAGTGCATGCGCCCACTGGGCGTTGGGGCAAAACGTGCCACCTGTGTCATGAATCCTCCTCCTGTTCTCGGCATAGGAAAGAACCGCAATGTGAGGCGGTGGTATGCCTCACATTGCGGTCGTTTTTGTCATGCTTGTTCCAGTTGTTCCACAGCGGTGCGGGCGGCAGCCTGTTCCGCTTCTTTTTTGCTCCGCCCCGTGCCTTTCCCAATGGCTGTGCCGTTGAGACAGACCTCCATGGTGAAGCGTTTGGCATGGTCTGGGCCTTCCTCACCCACCAGACGATAGGTCAGATTTTTGCCCGACTCCCGTTGGACGAGTTCCTGTAAGGTGGTTTTGAAATCACGGCTGGCGGCCGTTTTTTCCTCCTCCAAGGCTAGGATGAAGCGGTGGATAATCTTCCGCACGGCTTCCATCCCGCTGTCCAGATAGACCGCCGCCAAAATGGCTTCCACGGCATCGGCTTGGATGGAGGGGCGTTCCCGTCCCCCGCCTGCCAGCTCACCCTTACCCAGACGCAAGTACGCGCCTAGGTTCAGTCGCTGGGCAACCTCGACCAAACTGCCCTCACAGACCAGAGCGGCACGGATGCGGGTCAAATCACCCTCGGGCAATTCCGTCCGCTGGCGGTAGAGGTGCTCTGCCACAACCACGCTCAAAATCGAATCGCCCAAAAATTCTAGGCGTTCATTGCTGAGGACACCTTGCTCCCTGTGTTCGTTGGCATAGGAACTGTGGGTGAGGGCGTGCTCCAACAGGGCGGGAGAGTGAAACGTATAGGCGAGTGCCGTTTGTAAATCTTTCATAGCTCTCCTTCTTTCTGACTATGTAGAGGAATGCAATATTCCCTTAGATGTCCAAATGCTGTTGCAGATAGTTGACCAAGTCCCCCACAGTGACCACTTTGGACAAATCTTCTTCGGAAATTTCTTCCATATCAAAGACTTCTTCCATTGCCATGGTCAGCTCGACAATGTCCAAAGAATCCACACCCAAATCATCTTGGAAGTTGGTTTCCATGGTCACGTTGTCTTGTGGAACACTCAGTTGTTCAATAATCAGTTGCTTCAGTTTTTCAAAAACCATATTCGTTCGACTCCCTCTCGGAATGAATTTTTCTCAAAGATACCATTAAATAATAGGGAGATTTTGTCTCTGTGTCAATAGCTATCTAAAAAAAAGACACAAAATCCCAAGCATATCTCCCAAAGAGGGGCAATCAGGCTTTGTCCTCGACGGGCAGACGCATTTCGTCCACATGGGCTTCAATGTCGGCAATGACACCCGACTCGGCGGCCAGTATGCCCTGAGCAATGGCATTGCGGATGGCGAAGGCATTGGACGAGCCGTGGGCTTTGATGACGGGCTTGGCAATGCCCATGAGCATTGTCCCGCCGACCTCGTTCGGGTCGAGCGTTTTTTTCATACCGTTCAGCTCATTCATGACCAAAGCTGCCGCCAATTTTCCCGAGAGATTTTTTTGGAACATACCCTTCATCATGCCATTGAGAAACAGTGCCGTACCCTCAAAGGTTTTCAGCATGATATTCCCCGAAAACCCGTCGGAAACAATGACATCTGCCCCACCCAAAATCGCCTCTTTGCTCTCGATGTTGCCGATAAAATGGATGCGACCCTGTGCGGAGGCTTCTTCCAAAAGAGCGTGGGTTTCCTGTTGCAAGCTTGTGCCCTTGCTTGGCTCTGCGCCGATGTTCAAAAGCCCCACACGGGGTGTTTTCATATCCAGCATACGCTTTGCATAAAACGAACCCATGAAGGCATATTGCAAGAGGTATTCGGGGGTACATTCGGCAGTCGCCCCGCAGTCAATCAAAACCGCCCCGCCACTTTTGCTCGGCACAACGGGTGCCAGTGCCGCACGGCGTATGCCCTTGACCCGCTTGACAATCAGGGTCGCAGCGGAGAGCAATGCCCCCGTACTGCCTGCGGAGACAAAAATATCGCCTTTTTCCTCTTTCAAAAGACGCAGACCGACGGTCATGGAAGCGTCTTTTTTTTCACGCACCACGCTGGCAGGGTTGTCTTCCATCTCGACCACCTGCTCGGTGTGGATGATTTCCAACTGGGGCGGTACAGTGGTGACACCCAACTGTTGCAAGCTGTTTTGAATGGCATCCGCCCGCCCAATCAGGAGGGCATTGACACCAAAATCACGGATAGCGTTCAAGGTGGCTTCGACAGGGGCGAGGGGTGCTTCGTCCCCGCCCATTGCATCGACAATGATTTTCATAGCTGACCTCTTTTCTCATGTGCTGTGGGAATTGTAATTGTGGGCATGGTATTTAGTCTGTATACGCTTGCAGGTGGGCATCTAAGATTTGGAGGGCACGTTGGGAGAGTTCCGCATTTTTGTTGCGCTTGCCCTTGACCCGATAGCCCAAGGGGGGAATGATGCCAAAATTGACGTTCATGGGCTGGAAGTCCGACACGCTCCCTTGGCTGATGTACAGGGCAAGTGCGCCCAGAGCGGTTTCCTGCGGGAAATCCAGAGGGGGCTTATTTTGCAGGCGGTTGGCAAGCTCCACCGCCGCCAAAAAGCCCGAAGCCGTGGACTCCACATAGCCCTCTACACCCGTAATCTGCCCTGCAAAACAGAGACGTGCTTCCTGCTTGACCTGATAATAGCGGTTGAGCAATTTGGGCGACTGCAAATAGGTGTTGCGGTGCATGACCCCGTAGCGTACAAAGTCCGCCTGTTTGAGGGCGGGAATCATGGAAAAGACCCGCTCTTGTTCGGGAAATTTCAGGTGGGTTTGGAAGCCGACCAAGTTGTAGAGTGTGCCCTCAGCATTGTCTCGGCGGAGCTGGACAACGGCAAAGGGTTCTTTGCCTGTTTTGGGGTCGGGCAGACCACGGGGCTTGAGAGGCCCAAAACAGAGGGTCTGTTCCCCACGGCGGGCGAGCACTTCCACGGGCATACAGCCCTCAAAGACTTTTTTGTCCTCAAAGCCGTGGACGGGGGCTTCTTCTGCCGTGCGCAGTGCCTCCCAAAATGCCTTGTATTCGTCTTCACTCATGGGGCAGTTGATATAGTCGGGTGTGCCCTTGTCGTAGCGAGAGGCGAAATAAGCACTGTCCATGTCTACGCTGTCCGCACGGACGAGCGGGGCGGCGGCATCGTAAAAATGCAAGTAGCCCGTTTCGGAAAAGCGCTGGGCGATATCATCTGCCAGTGCATCGGCACAGAGTGGGCCTGCGGCGACAATGACTTGCCCCTCGTCGGGAATCTTTGTGACTTCCTCGGCAATGACTTGGATACGAGGATGCTTTTGGATTGCCTCTGTGACCGCCCTAGAGAAGCCCTCACGGTCGACCGCCAGTGCCCCCCCTGCGGGGACACGGGTGGCATCGGCACAGTGCAAAATGAGAGAGCCTAGGCGGCGCAGTTCCTCTTTCAAAAGCCCGACGGCATTTTCGAGCTGGTCAGAGCGGAGCGAATTGGAGCAGACCAATTCTGCAAAGGTCTCCGCACGGTGGGCGGGGCTTTTTTTCTGGGGCTTCATCTCATAGAGCACAACATCAATGCCCCGCTCTGCCAACTGCCAAGCGGCTTCGCAACCTGCCAGCCCTGCCCCAATCACTGTTACCTGTTCGCTCATGCTTCGTCTCCGTCCTTTTTCGTCTCGGTGCTTTCGGTTTTAGCGGATTTCGCCGTGGTCTTTTTGGCACGGGTCTTTTTTGGTGTGGCTTCGCCCGTGTCAGCGTTTTCCTTGGCAGTTTTCTTCGTGCTTACTTTTTTCGTGGTGGATTTTTTTGCTGGGGTTTTCTTTGCTGTCGCCTTTTTGGTGGCGGTTTTTTTCTTGGTGGTTTTGCTGCTTGCGTCTGTTGTACCCTCGGCAGGATTGTCCCCTTCGGTGGCTTCCGTTTTGGGCTTACGCTTATAGCCCCCGCGCTGGTCTTCGGGTGTGAAGTTGTCGCAGGCTTCGTTGATGCAGAAGGTCTTTTTATAGCCTCGCCCTGATTTTTTGAACAGGGTCTGTCCGCATTCGGGGCAGTTCTCCTGTACGGGCACATCCCAAGTCATGAAACCACATGCCCGCTCGCCCTTGTCGCTGTTGAACTCACAGCCGTAATAGACATAGCCATTGCGGGAGGTCTTTTTCAAAATACGACTGCCACAGAGGGGGCACTTACCTGGCATTTCAATGACCAAGGGCTTGGTGAAGGTACAGTCTGGGAAGCCAGGGCAGGCGAGGAATCGCCCGAAGCGACCCGATTTGACCACCATCTGCTTGCCACATTCGTCACAAATTTCATCGGAAAGCTCATCGGGTACTTTGATGCGTTCGCCGTCGAGTTCCTGCTCGGCTTTTTCCAGCGTGGCGGCAAATTTCCCATAGAAATCTTCCAGAACTTTGACCCAATTTTCTTTGCCGTGTTCGACTTCATCCAGACGGGCTTCCATTTGGGCGGTGAAGGCAAAATCGACAATGTTCTCAAAGCGTTCTTTCATGAGGGTATTGACCACTTCGCCCAAGGGGGTGGTGTGCAGGTGCTTGCCCTCCTTGACCACATAATCTCTGTCCATGATGGTGGAGATGGTGGGGGCATAGGTAGAGGGACGTCCAATGCCCTTTTCTTCTAGGGCACGGATGAGGGTCGCTTCACTGTAGCGAGCGGGGGGCTGGGTGAAATTCTGCTTGGGATTTTTTTCGGTACAGGAGAGCACTTCACCAATTTGCAAATTGGGCAGAGGGGATTGAATGCCCCCGCCGTCCTCGTCCTTGCCCTCTTCATAGACGGCGAGGAAGCCCGCAAATTTGACTTCCGAGCGGGTGGCACGGAAGGTATAGCCCTCGTTGTTGACCTCAATGCTCACGCTGTCATAGACCGCCCCTGCCATTTGGCTGGCGAGAAAGCGTCCCCAGATGAGCTTGTACAGGCGGTATTGGTCGGAGGTGAGACTTTTTTTGATTTCTTCGGGCACGAGACGCACTTCCGAGGGACGAATGGCTTCGTGGGCGTCCTGTGCGCCAGATTTGGTTTTGTAGATGCGGGGCTTTTCAGGCAGATAATTTTCCCCATAACGGGAGAGCACAAAGCTTTTTGCCTCTGCCATTGCCTCGTCCGCAATACGCAGGGAGTCGGTTCTCATATAGGTGATGAGCCCGACTGTGCCCTCGCCATCAATATCCACACCTTCATAGAGCTGTTGGGCGATGGACATGGTACGGCGGGGGGTCATGTTCAGTTTGCGGGAGGCTTCCTGCTGGAGCGTACTGGTGATGAAGGGTGGGACAGGATTGCGGTTTTTGTCCTGTCGTTTGATGTTGCTCACAACAAATTCACCCTGCGCAATGGCATCCAAAACGGTCTGCATGTCTTCCTGCGTTTTCAGCTCCATTTTCTTTTCTCGCCCGTGGAATTGGGTCTTGAAGCGTCCGATGTTGGGCAAGATGCGCTCCAGCATGACGTCCAGCGTCCAATATTCCTCGGGGACAAAAGCACGGATTTCTTCTTCACGCTCTGCCACCAGACGGGTGGCAACGGACTGGACACGTCCGGCGGACAGACCACGGCGGATTTTTTTCCAGAGCAGGGGCGAGAGCTTGTAGCCAACAATGCGGTCGACAATGCGTCTGGCCTGCTGTGCGTTGACCAATTCTTGGTCAATGGCACGGGGGGCGGCGATGCTCTCGGTCACGACCCGCTTTGTGATTTCGTTGAAGGTAACACGGTGGGCTTTTTCGTCGCTCAAGCCCAGAAGCTCTTTCAAGTGCCAAGAAATTGCCTCGCCCTCACGGTCGGGGTCAGTGGCGAGAAAAACGCTTTTGCTGTTCTTCGCCGCTTTTTTCAATTCTTTGATGATGTCCTCTTTGCCCTTGATTGCTTGGTAGTGGGGCACGAAGCCGTCTTCGATGTCCACACCAATTTTGCTCTTGGGCAGGTCACGCACATGACCCATAGAGGCTTCGACCCGATAATCGGGTCCCAAATATTTGCCGATGGTTTTTGCCTTGGCAGGCGATTCTACGATTACGAGATGTTGTTGTTGTTTTTTTGCCACACAAAATTCCCCCGAATAGGCTTAGTCTTCTCCGACGCTGGTTGCATCTGCGTCGGGAGTGGTGTCTGGGAGACGAACACAGGCACAAAAGCGGTGTCCTGTCTCCTCTTGAATCAGACCACGAATCTGTAACATGGTCAGGCTAGCCCCCACAGTCTGCGTTGAGAGCTGTGTGGCTTCTATGAGTTCATCCGTCGTATGCGGACGGCTTTGGAGTGTCTGTAAAATACTGGTTTCCGTCCCGTTCAAGGCATTGCCCGCTTCGCTTGGGTCAAAGAGAGGCAGGGCTTTGGGTTTTGCGGGGCTGGGTGTTGGTATTGCGCTGGGAAGAGCGGTCGGGTTTTTGCTGGGTGCTTTGGACGCAGGGGCAGTTGTTCCTGCGGTCGTACCGCTTGGCGCAAGCAGTTTATGCCCATAGAGACTGCGGTATTCCTCGAGCATGTCACGGGTCGTGAGCACAAGTTTTGCCTCGCCTTTTTGGATGAGGCGATTGGGCGTGTAGCTCAGTGGTGCGTCCCAATTCCCAGGAATGGCGAAGACGTCACGGTTTTGCTCTAAGGCAGTGTGGGCGGTGATGCTCGCCCCAGAACGCTGTCTGCCCTCCACCACCAAGACGCCCAAGCTCAGTCCGCTGATGATGCGGTTGCGGTGTGGGAAATGCTGACCTTCGGGTTTTGTCCCAGGGGGATATTCCGAGAGCAGTGCCCCGCCGTACTTGGGAATGTCCTCGTAAAGCTGGCGGCTGATTTGGGGATAGTGGATATCAATGCCGTTGCCCAAGACGGAAATGACCCGCCCGCCCCCCGCCAATGCCCCTGTGAGGGAAGCACTGTCTATGCCACGGGCAATCCCGCTGACAATGACCACACCCTGCAAGGCGAGTGCTTGGGCGAATTTGCGGGCAGAACGCTCGCCATAGGCAGAGGCTTGCCGTGAGCCGACCATCGCCAACACGACTTCCTCATCAATGTCGGGCAAAGTGCCCTTGACATAGAGCAGGGCGGGCGCACGGTCGATTTCCAAAAGACGCTGTGGGTACTGGCTGTCTTGACAGGTCAAAAGAGCAATGCCCGCTTGGTCGCAGTCTTTTTGTATGAGTTCTGCGTGCCCTAGGGCTTTGTCCAAGAGGGCGTGTTGCACCTCTGGGGGCAAAGGGGTCTGTGCGAGCGTGGCTTCGTCCGCAGCATAGACCGCCTCTGGTGTGGGGAAGCATTGCAAGACCGCTTGTGGGTCGGCATCGAGTGCGCGTAGGCACTCCGTCATCCAAATCCAGAGGGTCAAAGGCTTATCCGCCATGGTTTCCCTTCTTTCTATTCTATATGGTTACTCAGGTGCGTGCCATCTCCCAGAGAATGACGGAAGCGGCAACGGCGGCGTTGAGCGATTCACAACGTGGGCGCATGGGAATGAGCAGGGCACGGTCACAAATGGCGAGCAGACCGTCGGAAATGCCCTTGCCCTCACTGCCAATGACCACCGCCGCATGTTGCAAGGAACACCTGCCCAAGGCTTCGCTGTCCGCCCGCAGGCTGGTGGCATAGAGCGGGATGTTGGAATCTTGGAGCAGGGCTTGCAGGTCTTGTTGCGTACACGACCAGAGGGGCAAACGGAAGACGGCACCCATGGTCGCACGGACGGTCTTGGGTGCGTAGGGGTCGGCACAGCCTGAGAGCAAAAATAAGCCCTCTGCCCCGAAGGCATCTGCTGTACGCCAAATGGTGCCCACGTTGCCAGGGTCTTGCATGCCTTCCAAGACCAGATACGAGCCGAGCGGGAGGGCTTTGGGGGCTTGGGTTTGGGGCATGCGACAGAGGAAGAGGATTTTTTGCGGTGTTTTGGTGTCGGCGATGTAGGCGAGCAAGTCGGCAGGGACGCAGACCTGACGCAAACCCTGAGGCAGACCTTGGGGCAAGCTGGCATCGGCGGTGTGTACAAGGAGCGTGATGTCCACCCCGTGTAAGAGGGCTTCTTGTAGGAGCTTGCCCCCCTCACAGACAAATTCCCCCGTTTCTTGGCGGTATTTCCGCTCAGAGACGAGACGACGAATGTGCCCCATGAGGGGGTTTTTGCGGGCGGTGATGGTCTCCATAAGCAATTCCTCTTTCTGAAAAACGATTCTGACGTACAAAAGCATACCGACAAATATTGTCGGTATGCCCTTCGTAAATAGACAATATCTGCCCTGATACCTATTAAAAAAGATATCTCAAACGGAACTTATCCGAATCACTATACCAGAAAGAAAATCTTTTGACAAGCCCCTTTCCAGAACAATCTCAAAAAGACGCCCCAGTGCCCAAGTCACCCAGACCCAGACCCAGAGCGTCTCCCCATTGTCCTTATTCGACCTCACCTTTATATTTGCGCCGTGTGGCTATGCCACCCCGTATGTGCCGCTCTGCCTTGTTCTTCTCCAAAACCGCCTTCACCTGCCCCGATAAGACCCGATGAAACCGTGGCAAACGCTCCGTCATGTCTTTGTGTACGGTTGACTTTGAGATGCCAAATTGGGCAGCGGCGGCACGGACGGTGCTCTGATGTTCAATGATGTAGTGCGCCAAATCCATCGCTCTTTCTTCCATATTGTCTTTCACGAATCGCAACACTCCTCATTTCGACGACTACTAGAGTCTATGTCAAGCCTTGCGTATCCATGCAAGTTTTCGCCCATCGGCGGGAGTCAGGGTAAATATGGGCTGGGCGGATACTATCCGCCCCTACAAGGGCGGGATTCGGTCACGGCAAGCCGTGACCCTACGTCAACCATTTCTGATTTTGTTTGCTAGGTGCTCGATGAGGGCGTCACGGTTGGGGTATTTTCCCGTTTTTGGAATTTCCGCTTGGGCTTTGGCTTCGGCAAAAGTCTTGTTGGGTTTGTCGTAGGCAGAGCGGATGGCAACGTCCATCTCCCGCTTGATTTCCCCCACGCTCACCCCGTGCCGCTTCGCCAATTCTCGATACTG
>CAZSWQ010000028.1:0-16697 GCA_964611025.1 uncultured Ruminiclostridium sp. | reverse complement strand
GGGGCTTGGTCAGCGAAGCTGACCGTGGCGGGGCGAAGCCCCGCCACGACCGCCCCCCGCCCTCACTCAGTCCTCAGGAAAATCGGACGCCACCGCCTTCGTCTTGGGCGTCTTTTCAAAAAAGCTCGTCACCTTGTCCAGCAAATCCGGCACCAAGTCAACCACACGGTCGAGCGGGCTTTCCGCAGGCGAAGACATGGTCAGCAGCTTCACTTGGTCGCCCGTAATACTGATGAAAGCAACGGGCGAAATTTTCACACCAGCACCGCCACCGCCCCCAAAGGGCAAGCGGGCACTCTCCCCGCCTTTCGCCCTAAATTCACTGCCTCCTGTGCCAAAGCCCACAGAAATCCGTGACACGGGAATCAAGGTCACGTTTCCACTCACAATCGGTTCGCCAATAATCGTATTGGCATCTACTAAGTCCCGCACTTTCGCAATGGTCGTTGCCATCATGTCATTGATGGGATGGTTCTTTTCCATCATCATACACCGCCTTTTTCAAATGTCTGTTTTTGCGGGGAAGCCTCTCCCCGTCCTCTGCGGTATGCCCGCAGTCCATGCACCCCCAGCCGACAGGCGAGGAACATAAGCTGTCCCACACGCAGAGAAACACGCACGCCCCCCTGCATCTGCCAAGTCTCCTCCGCATAGTCCAAACGCAGGGAGACCTCCTCCCCACGCAGAGAAAATTGCGACCGCATCATTGCCAACAGCCCCCCCACCACAGTTTGCAAATAGCCGTAGTGTATGGCGGCATCGGCGGGGTCGTCCTCCGCCCAAACCAAATGCAACAAGAAACGCTCTATCAAAACCTTCCGCTTCATGTGCAGCAGTGCCTCCCACACCAAAGACAAAATCTCTCGCACGAGGGCGGGTGTTGCTGCAAAGGACTGCCTCCGTTTTTTCTGGGCGATGCGTTTTGCTTTGGACTGCTTCGCACGTCCTGCCAGACGTTTGGGTGCGGTACGAGGGCGGGGTGGGTAGACCTCATACCAAAAACCCAAGACCCCGACCCCACAGCGCAAAGACCCGCCCCTGCGATAATCCACGGCAACCCGCACCCGCAGGAACAAAAGCAAGACCAAGACCAACAAGAGCACACAAAGCACCCACATAGTGCATCACCTCACAAGAAACCCAAGGTCAGCCCATAGACAAAATCGCTCCCACGCAACAAGAAATCCGTCAGGGCAGAACGCAGAAAATGCAAGGGTATATCCAAATAGCCCAGCCACAGCACCGCCATGAGCACAAACATCCCCAAATGCTCATAACGCATCCACAGCCCATAGACCCGCACGGGCAGAATCATTGCCAAAATTTTTGAGCCGTCTAAGGGCGGAAAGGGTATCAAATTGAATATCGCCAAACCAATATTCATCATGACCAAAATCTGCAAAAACGATACCCACAGCCCAGACTCTATGCCCCGCACCTGTGCCACGGCGACACTCGCCTGCAAGACACAGCATGCCACATAGGCAAACAAAATATTAGACAAAGGGCCAGCCAACGCCGTCCATGCCATCCCACTTTTGGGATTGCGAAAATAACGGGCATCCACGGGCACGGGTTTTGCCCAGCCAAAGCCCACCGTCACCATCATCAAAAGCCCAAACACATCAATATGATGAATCGGGTTCAGCGACAAGCGGTGCTGTGCTTTGGCGGTCGGGTCGCCCAAAAGATAGGCGACAAAACCATGGCTCACTTCATGTACGGTCAGGCAGAGCAAAACCGCAAACATTTGCAGGAAAAAATTTCCCATACCAAACCAGTCAATTTGTGGCATCGCTTCCCTCCTCTCCTAGACAAATATTTATCCATGTCTCATCAGTATATCACAACTCCCACAAAAAGGAAAGCCGATTTTGACACAAAACGACAGACCCAAACCAAAAGGGACGAGCAAACCGCTGTCTGTCCGCTCGTCCGTTTCCCTGCTTAGTCGTCCATATGTTCCAGAACCTGTGCCAAAAGTTCCTCTCGTCCCGTGCCCTTTTCCGCAGAAAACGGAATGATAATGACATCCTCGGGCAGTTCCAAAGTCTCACGAATCCGTGCCACATTCGGCTCTAATTCACTTTTCTTGATTTTATCGTGCTTGTTCGCCACAATCACAAAGGGCTTGCCCGATGCCTTGAACCAATTTGCCATCGTGCAGTCGTCCACCGTGGGCTTATGCCGAATATCCACCAGCATGACCCCCAAGGTCATCAGGCTCGTATCCGCAAACCAAGTCTCAATCAATTTCCCCCAGCGGGCACGCTCCGTCTTCGAGACCTTCGCATAGCCGTATCCAGGCAAATCCACCAAGTAGAGCTTTTCGTGGATGAGAAAATAGTTGATGTGCGTGGTCTTGCCAGGGGCAGAGCCAACACGCGCCATATTCTTCCGCAGGAGCAATTTATTGATGACCGAAGACTTGCCCACATTGGAACGCCCCGCAAACACAATCTGAGGCAGGGCATCTCGGGGAAAATCTTCTTTCTTTGCCGCCGAGCGGATAAATTCTACCAGCTGTACATTTAATTTTTCTTTCATTTTGCACCGTTCCTTCACTGTTTCCAGTTCACACGCTGTGCCGTCTGGCTCTCACTCTCCTGTACCAAGGGCAGAGACGAACCCTGCCCTTCCTGTGCGGGCACAGCCTCCGTCAACAAGGCAAAGGACAAGACCTCATCCACATGGCGTACGGGCACAAACTGCAAGGCAGCACGCACCGTCTGGTCAATTTCTTCCAAGTCTTTTTCATTTTCCGCAGGCATGATGACCGTATGAATCCCGTTGCGCAGGGCTGCCATGGATTTTTCACGCAGACCCCCAATGGGCAAGACCCGCCCACGGAGTGAAACCTCACCCGTCATGGCGACATCGCCCCGCACGGGCACACCCGTCAAGGCAGAGACCATACCCAAGGTGATGGTAATGCCCGCAGAAGGCCCATCTTTCGGAATCGCCCCCTCGGGAAAATGCACATGGATATCTTGCGTCTTATAGAAATCCTCTTTCAGCCCTAAGTGCCCCGCACGGGAACGGATATAGCTCATGGCCGCCTTTGCCGATTCCTGCATGACTTGCCCCAAGTTGCCCGTCAATTCCAGCTTCCCAGAGCCTGACACAACATTGATTTCCGCTTCCAAGAGTGTCCCGCCGACGCTCGTCCACGCCAGCCCATTGACCACCCCAACACGGTCTTCCTTGCTCTGCTGTTCGGGGTGATACTTCCGCACCCCAATCAAGCTTTCCAGTGTATCACCCGTCAGACGCAGGCTCTTTTCCTCGCCCTCGACAATTTTCATTGCCGTCTTTCGGCAGACATCTGCCAGTCGCCGTTCCAAAATACGCACACCCGATTCCCTCGTATAGGACACAATCAGTTCTCGGATGGCATCGTCGGTCAGTTGCAGTTGCTTTTTCGTCAAACCGTGGCGTTTCAGCTCACGGGGGAGCAAATGCCGTTTGCCAATTTGCAATTTTTCCTCATCTGTGTAACTGGACAGCTCGATGATTTCCATGCGGTCGAGCAGGGGCTTGGGAATGGTCGAGAGCGTATTGGCGGTCAGCACAAAGAGCACTTCCGACAAATCAAAGGGCAGTTCCAGAAAATGGTCACGGAAGCTGTGATTTTGCTGGGCATCGAGGACTTCCAAAAGTGCCGAGGCGGGGTCGCCACGGTGGTCTGTGCCCATTTTGTCAATTTCATCCAAGAGCAAGAGGGCATTTTTGCTCCCCGCCTGCTTAATGCCGTTCAAAATACGCCCAGGCATAGCCCCAACGTAGGTCTTTCTATGTCCCCGAATTTCCGCCTCATCGTGTACCCCGCCCAGAGAAATGCGTGCCATTTTGCGGTGCATTGCCTTCGCCAGAGAGGACGCAATGGAGGTCTTACCCACCCCAGGAGGGCCTACCAGACATAAAATCTCGCCTTTCAGTTCTGGGGCGAGTTGCTTCACCGCCAAAAATTCTAAAATGCGTTCTTTGACTTTTTCCAAGCCGAAGTGGTCTTGCTCCAAGTATTTTCTCGCCTGTGCGACGTCCACCCGTTCTTTCGTGCGTTTACTCCAAGGCAAATCCAAACACAAATCCAAATAATTCCGCAAGACGTTTGCTTCGGCAGAGCCTGCGTGCTGACGTTGCAGTTGTGCTAGGTCTTTCATGACCTTTTCGTGGGCTTCCTTGGGCAATTTCAGGGCAGAGAGCTTCTTTTTATAGCCTGCGATTTCGTCGTCTTCCCGTTCGTCCTCGCCCAGCTCCTGCTTGAGCACCTTGAGCTGTTCCCGCAAGACCACATCCCGTTGCATTTGGGACAAGTTCTCTTGCACTTTTTCTTGGATGTTCTGCTCCATTTGCAAAATATCCACTTCACGGGCGAGCAGTTTCAAGAGCTTTTGCAGGCGGGGCAGGGGGCGGACTTCTTCCAAAAGGGCTTGCTTATCGGCAATACGCATAATGACATTTTGGGCGATGAAATCGGAGATATAATCGGGGTCTTCGCTGGAGAGCACCGCCGTGAGCAAGTCTGAGGAGAGCTTGGGCGATAAATCGGTATAGTGTTCAAAAAGTTCATAGGCACGACGTACCATTGCCTCACTGCGTACAGTGATTTTGTCGCTGTGTCCAATATCAATTTCTTCGACCAGTGCTTCCAGATAGGGTTTTGTCTGGCGCAAAGCGCAAAGTCTCCCACGGGAAACCCCCTCGACCATAACACGGATGGACTTTCCCGATGAGCGCAAAATCTGACGCACATGGGAAATTGTGCCGACGGGATACAAATCCCCTTCTTCTGGATGTTCCACCCGCAAATCCCGCTGTGCCACCAGAAAAATGGGCTGGCTGTTGCTCATGGCGGCTTCGAGGGCTTTGACGGAGGCTTCTCTGCCCACATCAAAATGAATCATCATATGGGGGTATACGGTCAGTCCGCGCAGTGCCAAAGTGGGCATAGACTGTGCGGGGGCTGTTTGCAATGCTTCTTCTGTCATCATCATTCACTTCCTGTTCTATGTGACGCCATTGTGCTCATTCGGCATCGGTTTTTTGGGCAGATGCCCCTATAAAAACAGGCGGAGAGTCTCAACCCTCCGCCCAGTCAAATTCCATATCGCTTAGGACACATTACCTTGCTGTTCCATGCCACCATCCGCACGGAGGGCAGCTGCACCCAAACGGGCACGGGCGGGACGCTGGGCGTCTCGATGAATCACAGGGTCTGCGCCATCACGGACGCTTGCCTCGGTCACAATGACCTCGAAAATGTCTTGTTGCGAGGGAACTTCGTACATGACCTTCATCATGATTTCTTCCAAAATGGCACGCAGACCACGCGCACCAATGCCACGGTCAATCGCCTTTTCTGCCACTGCTTCCAGAGCATTTTCTTCAAAATGCAAGGTGACCTGATCGTAGCCCATGAGGGTCTGATATTGCTTGACCAGTGCATTTTTTGGCTCAGTCAAAATCTGCACCAGATGTTCTTTTGTCAAGGCATCTAAGGCGGTAATGACGGGCAAACGTCCGACCAATTCAGGGATGATGCCGAACTTCAAGAGGTCGTGGGGCTGGACGTCACGCAGAATCTGGTGTTCCAAGCGTTCGGACTTGCTCTTGATTTCTGCACCAAAGCCAATGCCCTTTTTGGTGGCACGTTTTTCAATGATGCGTTCAATGCCGTCGAACGCACCGCCACAGATAAAGAGGACGTTCTTGGTGTTAATTTGAATAAATTCCTGATGAGGGTGCTTACGACCGCCCTGCGGGGGCACATTGGCGACCGTACCTTCGAGGATTTTCAAGAGGGCTTGCTGAACGCCTTCGCCAGAGACATCACGGGTGATGGAGGTGTTCTCGCTCTTGCGGGCGATTTTGTCCATTTCGTCGATGTAAATGATGCCACGTTCTGCCAGCTCAATGTCATAATCCGCTGCTTGCACCAAGCGCAGGAGAATATTTTCCACGTCGTCACCGACATAACCCGCTTCGGTCAAGGTGGTGGCATCGGCAATGGCAAAGGGTACTTTCAGAATCTTTGCCAGCGTCTGGGCAAAGAGCGTCTTGCCAGAGCCGGTTGGCCCTAGGAGCAGAACATTGCTCTTTTGCATTTCGACGTCTTCGCCACCGCCAAAATAAATGCGCTTGTAGTGGTTATACACTGCCACAGACAGCGACATCTTTGCGGTATCCTGTCCGATGATGTAATCGTCCAAGTATTCTTTGATTTCTTTGGGATTGGGAATGACCTCTGGCATATCGAAGGCTTCTTCTTCCATATTGGGGTCATAAATGTCATCGAGCATATTCAGGCACAAATGCACACATTCATTGCAAATGTAGGCATTTGGCCCTGCAATCACCCGAATGACCTGATCTTGTTGCTTCCCACAAAAGGAGCAACGGACATTTTTGGTCTCGTTATTTTTTGCCATATTTTTTCACCTCACAGCACAAAGAAGAAGAAGGGGAGCGTTGCTCCCCCCTTCTCCTCATGCGTATTTGTCAACGCTTTTCAATCACCTGATCAATCAGACCATAGGCGAGGGCTTCTTCTGCGGACATGAAATTATCACGCTCACAATCACGGGTAATTTCTTCAAAGCTCTTACCGCAGCGTTCCGCCAGAATGCCATTTAAGCGACGCTTATTTTCCTCAAAGCGTTTGAGGTGAATCGCCATGTCTGTTACCTGACCACGAGTACCAGCCGAGGGCTGGTGAATCATAATTTCAGAATTGGGCAAAGCCATACGCTTTCCTTTTGTACCAGCCGCCAAGAGAAACGCACCCATGCTCGCCGCCATACCAACACAAATCGTGGAAACATCTGCCTTGATATACTGCATGGTGTCATAAATCGCCATGCCAGCGGTCACAGACCCACCAGGGCTATTGATGTAAAACTGGATATCTTTGTCGGGGTCTTGGGATTCCAGATACAAAAGCTGTGCCACAATCAGGCTGGCGGTGGTGTCGTTGACTTCTTCAGACAGGAAAATGATACGGTCATTGAGCAAGCGGGAGAAAATGTCATACGACCGCTCTCCACGGTTGGTCTGCTCGACCACATATGGGACTAAACTCATGCGAAATCTCCTTCTTCCATAATTTCAATCCACTGCCCCCCCGTGGGGGGGCGTGACATACGCCTGAGACAAGATACCTTAGACTATGCCCATCCTTGGGATATCTTATGCTTCTTCTTCGGTCTTTTCTGCAGCCTTCTTGCGGGTGCTGCGCTTCTTGGGTGCAGGTTCTGCGCCGTCTTCGGTCTTTTCAGCCTTGGGTGCAGCCTTCTTGCGGGTGGTACGCTTCTTGGGTGCTTCTTCCTTAGCTTCTTCCTTGGCTTCTTCTGCGGTGACTTCTTCCACCTTCATGGCAGCCGCAGCTTCTTCTGCGGAAATCATCTTAGCGGTTGCATTTTCCACAACCAAACGGATGGCATGGTCACGTGCCACGTCACGCTTGAAGACTTCGGCGGACATGACTGCTTCAATTTCGGAGACGTCAACCTGCATCTGTTCTGCAATCTTGGCAAATTCGCCCTTGACCTCTTCGTTGCTGATGGCGATGTTTTCGCTGCGGACGATGGCATCGAGTGCCAGCTGGGTGCGGATTTGCTTTTCTGCACCAGGACGGACTTCTTCACGCATGGAGTCCATGCTCAACTTCATGTAGGACATATACATTTCCATGGTGATGCCCTGCTGCTGCAAACGAGCTTCGTAGTCGCTCATGATGCGGTCAACCTGTGCTTCGACCATAGCCTTGGGCAGTTCGATGGTCACTTTTTCGCCCAGCTGGTCGAGCAGAGCCTGCTTGAACATGCCTTCGCTCTGCTGCATCATGCGGTCAGCAATCTTAGCGCGCAGGTCTTCCTTCAGTGCGTCGAGGGTGTCAAATTCAGAAACGTCCTTTGCAAATTCGTCGTCCAAGGTGGGGACAACCTTTTCCTTGACTTCGTTCAGCTTGACACGGAACATGGCGGGCTTGCCAGCCAAGTCTTCTGCATGGTAGGTTTCAGGGAAGGTGACGGAAACTTCACGGGTATCGCCCACGTTCATGCCCACGATTTGTTCTTCAAAGCCAGGGATGAAGGAATGAGAGCCGAGCACCAAATCAAAGGCATCGCCCTTGCCACCGTTGAAAGGCAGACCATCGGTGAAGCCTTCAAAGTCGATGTTTGCGGTGTCGCCGTCCGCAGCAGCACGTTCTACGGGCTCAAGACGGGTGGCACGTTCCACCAGCGTGTTGAGTTCTGCGTTCATGGCTTCGTCGGTGACGGTGGGCAGAACCTTGGTGGCTTCCAGACCCTTGTAGGTGTCGATTTCGACTTCGGGGCGAACGGTAAAGTCTGCCTTGAAGGTCAAGCCAGCCTTGCCAGCGTCCATGATTTCGATGTCAGGTGCTGCAACAATATCCAGTTCCTTTTCCACAACCGCCTTTTCGCAGGCGATGGGGTAAACTTCCTGAATGGCATCTTCGTAGAATACGCCAATGCCGTACATGCTTTCGATGACCTTACGGGTCGCCTTGCCCTTGCGGAAGCCAGGGATGGAGATACCAGCACGGTTCTTCTTGTACGCACGTTCGACGGCAGCGTCAAATTCTTCCGCACCCACTTCGATGATGAGTTCCACCGTATAGGCTTCTTTGTTTTCTACACAACTTTTGACAGTCATTTCCTTTTCCTCCTGTAAACGCCTTTGCCTTGGGGCAAAAAAGCGTGATGATGCAATATCTTTGCTATTCTATCAGATTTATTCTGAAATTTCCATATCTTTTTTCAAATCGCCGCAGATTTTTTCTGGACAAAAATTGAGGTAATCCGCAGCAATGAGACGATATTCGACTTGCTTGTGCTCTCCCTGTATGGCGAGGCGGTGGCTTGCCCCGTGTAAGTGCCCGTAATAACAGCGTTTGACCTGATATGCTTCGAGCAAATCCAAGATGGGCTCACAGCAATAACCTTGGTAACGAGGGGGGTAATGCAGGAAGCAGTATTTCTCCCGTGTACCTGCGGTTTTCAGCGAGGCTTCCAGACGCATCAGCTCCCGATGGAATACCTTTTGGTTTTGGGGCTTCATGTCTTCTTCAAAAAACCAGCCCCTTGTCCCGCAGAGGGCAATATCGCCATAGAGATGGCAGTTGTTGTGGAGTATCTTCAGCTTATAAAAGCCGTTCTCCGTGAAAAAACGCTCCATTTTGGCGGCGGTTGTCCACCAATAGTCATGGTTGCCCTTGAGGATAATTTTTTGCCCAGGCAGTGCCTGCAAAAAGGCAAAGTCCTCTTTGGATTCTGCAAGGCTCATGCCCCAAGAGATGTCTCCGCACAAGACCACGGTATCGGCATCGGTAATGCCCGCCCAGCCCGTTTGCAGTTTTTCCACATAGCCCTGCCAAGCCCCGCCGAAGACGTCCATGGGCTTTTTACTCGCCAGTGATAAGTGCGTATCGCCAATGGCATACAATGCCATACCATCACCTCTTTGTTTTTTGTTTGGTGCTTTGCCGTCAGCGGACATGGCAAGCCATGTCCCTATGGGGTTTTATCATGT
Organism: uncultured Ruminiclostridium sp.; assembly: GCA_964611025.1. Classification (GTDB taxonomy): domain Bacteria; phylum Bacillota; class Clostridia; order Oscillospirales; family Oscillospiraceae; genus Evtepia. The sequence goes on along the minus strand of CAZSWQ010000028.1, from coordinate 7,142 downwards.
TGTAGGGGGACGATGTGGGCATCGTCCCCCACAGTTGGCATGGATTACTTCAGGGTGTCGAGCACCACGTCGAGCATTTGATTTTTTTCGACCACCTGCGAAAAGCGCAGGGTCTTATTTTTCAAGCCAGCCAAGGGGGCAGGGGCAGGAAGTCCGCTCTTTTCGGTCAGCTGGTCGAGGATATCCGTCCCCTGACGCAGTTCTGTTTCGCCCAATGCACCGAGCACATTGTCACAGAACTTGAAGGGGCTGGCGGTGGAAACCACAATGGTCTTGCTCTGGTCGCCCGTCTCCTTGCGGTACTGGTCGAGTACGTCAAAGGCAACGGCGGTGTGGGGGTCAATCAGATACTGCTTTTCTGCCCAGATGCCAGCAATGACCTTTTGGGTCTGCACGTCGTCACAGCAGGCGGCATAGAAGTCCTCGGACAACATTGCCTTCAGCTCCTCGGCAATTTCATACTTGCCACTGGTGTTCAGCTCTGCCATGTAGCCTGCCACCTGTGCAGAATCCTGACCCGTGAGGGCAAAGAGCAGACGTTCCAGATTAGAGGAAATCAAAATATCCATAGAGGGCGACATGGTGGTGTGGAAGGGACGGTTGCGGTCATAAATGCCCGTGCGGATGAAGTCTGTCAAGACATTGTTGCTGTTGGAGGCACAAATCAGCTTGCCAATGGGCAAGCCCATCTGCTTTGCATAGTATGCCGCCAAAATATTGCCGAAATTGCCCGTGGGTACACAGACATTGACGCGCTCGCCTGCCTGAATGCGACCCGCTTTCAAGAGGTCAGCATAGGAGGAGATGTAATAGACCAGCTGGGGCAGCACACGACCCCAGTTGATGGAGTTGGCAGAGGAGAGGAAATAGCCACGCTTTGCCAAATCGGCACGGAGTGTTTCATCAGAGAACAAGACCTTCACACCCGTCTGGGCATCGTCGAAATTGCCGTAGACGGCACAAACACCGACGTTTTCGCCTTCCTGTGTCTTCATCTGCAAGCCCTGAATGTCGGAGACACCGTCCTTGGGATAGAAGACCAGAATCTTGGTTTTTTCCACATCACGGAAGCCTTCTAAGGCCGCCTTGCCTGTGTCGCCAGAGGTGGCAACCAGAATGCAAACGGTTTTTTCTTCTTCGGTTTTCACGAGAGAAGCGGAGAGCAGGTGGGGGAGCATTTGCAGTGCCATGTCCTTGAAGGCAGAGGTGGGGCCATGCCAGAGTTCGAGGCAGTGGGTGCTGTCGTCCAAGGTCTTGACGGGTGCAACGTCTGCATGGTCAAATTTGCTGTATGCCTTCTGGGCAAAGCCTTGGAGTTCTTCCTTGGAGAAGCCGTCCAAAAACAGCTCCATCACATAGACGGCACGGTCTTGGTAGGACATGCCTTGGAGGGTTTCGAGGGCATTTGCGGGGAGCTGGGGGAGCTGAGAGGGGGTCAAAAGACCGCCATCACGAGACAGCCCTTGGGCGATTGCTTGGGCAGCAGTGAGCTTCAAGCTCTTATCTCTGGTGCTTACATAATACATACTTCATTCACAACCCTTGCTAAATTTTTATGGTATACGTTTTCCAGAATATATGCGGGATAGCGTTTGCTGAGAAAGTCATAGAGGGACAGGAGGGAAAGAAAGCCTTGTTCCATGCCTTGGGGCAGTTGGTCGCAACCGTCCCAGTCGCCCCCCAAGGCGAGGGTATTTTCTCCCCCCAGTGCGAGCACATGGTCGATGTGGCGGGCGATGCGGTCGAAATCGGCGGGTGCGCCCAAAAAGGGGACGTAGAAATTCAAACCCATGACCCCGCCGTTTTGGATGAGGGCAGAAATTTGGGCATCGCTCAAGTTACGGCTGTGCCGACAGATTTCCTTTGCGTTGGAGTGGCTGGCGAGGATGGGACGCTTTGCCTCTTGCAAAACAGCCCAAAAGCCCGCTTCGGACAAATGCGAAACATCCACCAGCATACCCAAATCCTGCATACGCCCCACAAAGGCACGTCCCGCATCGGATAAGCCCCGTGCGGGCTGGTCGGCATGTGTACCTGAAAGGGCATTGGCATGATTCCAAGTGAGTGTGACTGCACGGACACCCTTTCGGTATGCCTTGTCCAAACCCGCCAGAGAACAGCCCAAAAGCTCTGCACCCTCCACGGAGAGAAAGGTGGCAACCTGTCCAGCGGAAAAGGCACGCTCTGCCTCCTGCCAAGTGGTACAGGCACGGACGCCCTCCTGTGCCGTCAGGGCTTGATACTTATGATACTGCACATCGAAAACAGCGGGCAAATCCTGCGGGGCAAACTGCCCACTGTCGGCATAAATGGCAAAGATTTGGGCGACTTCGCCCAAGGGCAAAACCTCGTCCAGATTCCAATGTCCTCTGGGTGTGCTGCGGGAGAGGGTATCGCAATGGGCATCAAAGATACGCAAACTGCCACCTCCTTAACAAAAGGCATTATCCCAGTAGACAATGCGTGGCATGCGGGTCTGTGTCCCCTGTGGGGCATAGACCTCTGCGACATCAAAGCGGGGCTGTTTTTCCGTGGGGTATTCCAAAAGATACATCTCTGCGGTCAGGATGATTTTTTTCTGCTTGCTGGGTGTGACCGCCTCCCGTGCCGTGGCAAAGGTATCACGCTTGCGTAATTTCACTTCCACAAAACAGAGAAAGGTCTCGTTTTCGACAATGAGGTCAATTTCACCGTAGGGACTGCGAAAACGTCTTGCCAGCGTATGAAAGCCCTGCTGTTCCAAATAGGCTTGCACCTGCACTTCGCCCCAGATGCCTTTTTCCTGCGTTTGGCTCATGGCAGTTCTGGGGGTGCAATGCCCTCTCGTTTGTAGAATTTTTTCAGAAAGCTCTGGCGGTGGATGGGACATGCCCCAAATTCCCGCAGACGCTTGTAGTGTAAGGTGGTGGGATAGCCTTTGTGTTTTTCAAAGGCATACTGTGGATATACCTCTGCCATTTCTATCATATAGCGGTCACGGGCGACCTTTGCCAAAATGGAGGCGGCGGCAATGGAGACGCTTTTGGCATCGCCCCCCACCACGGGCACAGAGGGACAGGAGATGTTGCGGTTTTTGTCCCCGTCAATCAGGGCGAAATCCGCAGGAATGGACAAGCCACAAATGGCACGTTCCATGGCGAGCATGCGGGCATTTAAGATATTGAGCACGTCAATCTCCCGCTCGTCCACCCAAGCAATGGAATAGGCAAGTGCCGCATGCTGGATTTGCGGAAAAAGGACTTCTCGGCGACGTTTTGTGACCTGCTTGGAATCATTCAAATAGGGAAGTGTGACCCCAGCGGGCAAAATGACGGCGGCGGCATAGACCCTGCCCGCCAAAGGCCCAGCACCCGCCTCATCGACCCCGCAGATATGGCGGTAACCCGCCTGCATGTAGGAACATTCCAAGTGGTCATGCAGGACTGGGCAGGGCAACACCTCTTTTTTCTTATGCTTTGCCATGGGCAGTTTCCTCAAGGCGGTCTTCGGGCAGTTCCAAACTGACCCGACCCAATTTCCCTGCACGGAATTCATCGAGCAAAATGGTGGACATGCGTTCCAAATCCACTTCCCCGCCAGAAATCAAAAAACCACGTTTGCGGGCGGCACGCTCGAGCAGTTCCCAGCCCGTGTCTGCGGGCAGAACATCCATTTTATAGCGTTCGCCCAAGCTCTTTGGGGCACGGTCACGGAGCAGTTCCATGAGACGGGAGGCGAGGGTTTCGGTGTCAATGATGGCATCACGCACTGCCCCTGTGAAGGCGAGAAACAGCCCGATACGCTCATCTTCAAATTTTGGCCAGAGGATACCAGGGGTATCCAACAGCTCCAGTCCACGGGAGACAGTGACCCACTGCTTACCACGGGTGACACCTGGCTTATCAGAGGCTTTGGCACTTTTGCGCTTGGCGATTTTATTGATGAAGGTGGATTTTCCAACATTGGGCACACCCACAATCATGGCACGGACGGGGCGACCGACCTGCCCCTTTGCCCGCCAAGCGGCGATTTTTTCCTTGAGGGCTTCTTGGACGGTGGCGGTGAACTGGGGCACGCCAGAGCCAGACTTTGCATCGGTCTCCATGACAGTATAGCCCTGCTCACGGAAATATACCCCCCACATCTTATTCCCGTTGGGGCTGGCTTGGTCGGCACGGTTTAAGACAATGATACGGGGTTTGTTGCGGATGAGGTCGTCAATGTCAGGATTGCGACTCGAGATGGGGATACGGGCATCAATGACCTCTGCCACGACGTCGACCAATTTCAAATCGGCTTCTATCTGGCGTCTGGTCTTGGTCATATGCCCAGGATACCACTGTATATTCACAAAACACACCTCCATAATGACTTTAGTATACACGGCTTTTGGGGAAAGGCAAAGGGGGTTCTTTTGCCTTTTTGAAATGAAATAGGAAAAAAGCGTTGCCGAGGAATCGGCAACGCTCCATGATGCAGTCACAAAACTTACAGCTTTTCCTTGACCTTTGCTCTCTTGCCCACACGGTCACGCAGATAGTAGAGCTTCGCACGGCGAACCTTACCACGGCGGATGGTTTCAATCTTTTCGATGATGGGGGAATGCAAGGGGAAGACCTTTTCGACGCCAACGCCATAGGAAATACGGCGGACGGTAAAGGTTTCAGCAATGCCACCATGCTTCTTCGCAATGACAGTGCCTTCAAAAACCTGAATACGTTCACGGTTGCCTTCCTTGACCTTCAGGTGGACACGCACGGTGTCACCGACGGTAACGGAAGGAGCGACTTCTTTCAGGTACTTGTCGCTAAAATTCTTCATCAAATCCATTTCAGAGTTCCTCCTCATATACAGACGCTCTTACGGATAAATCTCATCCCAGAGGAGCATCCTTTTTTGAAACATTACGAGGTATCCTACCATAGATTATCCAAAATTGCAAGGATTTTTTCAAAATTTGTTTGACCAAGTAGGGAAGGGTCTTGACCCTGCCGCAGAAACAGCTGTGAGCAGGTCTCCCCAAGAGGACGTTGAACAGGGTCTGTCAGCGTGCCCAGAACAGCCAGAGGGACAAAATGAATAGGCTGGGGTTGCCGTGGCTGTAGAGAAGATGCAAAACACCCAAGCCGAGCAATAGGGTACGCAGGCAAAAGGACAGCACATCGTAAATGACCAGACTGCCCGCCCCAAAATGCCAGAGGCACAGACGCAACACCCGCCCGCCGTCCAGTGGTTCGAGGGGCAGAAGATTGCAGACAGCCAAGAGCAAATGACAGAGGGAAAAGGCTTGGACAGTTTCATTCTGGGGCAAAAACGACAAAGCCCAAACGCAGAGTAGATTCATCCCCGCACCAGAGAGCAATAAAAACACTTCTTCTTTATCAGAAAAAGGGCGTACCCGTTGGGGAATGAGTTCTGCACCGACTGCGGTGACATCCAAACGTGCCACCCGTCCCCCTAGAGACCAGAGGGCAAGGACATGCCCCAACTCGTGCAGGAGACAGGCAGACAGTGCCAAGGGCACAAGATTTTTTTCATCCCAAAACAGCAGAGCGGAGAGCAAGAGACAAAAACTCCCGCTGACGCTCAATCCCCTCACGGGTTCTGCTCCTGTATGTAAGGAGCGGGGTCAATGCGTTCGCCGTTTTGCTTCAGCTCCAAGTGCAGATGTGCCCCTGTGGTGTAGCCCGTATCCCCCACACGGGCAATCAAATCGCCTTTTTGTACGGGCTGTCCTGCTTTGACCAAAATTTCACTGCAATGGGCATAAAAACTGCACACACCTGACCCGTGGTCGATTTGCAAATACAAACCGTAATCCGCCTCACTCTCGCCCACATAGTCCACCACACCCGAGGCAAAGGACAAAATTTCCGTGCCCACGGGGGCGGCAATGTCCAGTCCACGGTGGGGTTTCCATTCCCCGTCAATGGGGTGGATGCGATAGCCAAAGCCCGACGAAACCACACCCATGACAGGGGTCACACCCTCGTCTAAAATTTGCGTATCGCTCATGCCTGTGTTTTGTGTCGGCACTGGGTCTGGGCTGGGTACGTCCTCGCTTATCTCCGCACGGGCAGAGGCTTCGGCGGGGGTCTCATCGCTGCTCAGAAGGGGCGGGGCTGCTATGGGCTGGCTGGAAACTTCGGCGGGGGGCGTCTCCTGCGTGGGTTCGGGGGGGCTTTGTATGTCTTTGCACAGCCCCAAGCAGGCAATGGAGAGGGTTTCTTCCCAAGCATCGCCCTCGGCAAGGGACGCTTCTAAGCGTGTGCCTAAGGTGCGAAAATCGGTGTTCCAAGTGACCAGCGTGCAAATGTGCTCTTTCCACTGGGCGAGCAAACCCGTGGGGCTACTGTGCCCTAGGAGCACCAGTGCCAAAAGCAAGAGGGACGTCAAAAGCTGAAAAAATCGTCCCGCCTCCCGTTTGGCTTTGCCCGCATCGGGTCTGTGGGGGCGGGGGGGCTTGTAATATGGTTGTGGCATGGGCAAGACCTCCTTTTGTGTGGTCGATATTTCGGCGGACATGGCAAGCCATGTCCCTACGGGGTCGTTGTCGGGTTGTAGGCGGACATGGCAAGCCATGTCCCTACGGGGGGTATCGTTTTCGATTGTCCAGGGGGCAAAAAAATTGCCGTGAAATTGCCGAAAAGTCTTCCCTTTTTTCTGTGCAGGTGTTATACTATACACAAGGAAACCCTTGCAAAGTATGACACAGAAAAAGGAGAGATTTTATGAGTAGACTGAATTTTGAACTCGGTGCCAGCTATACCTTCACCAAGACCATTGCCGAATGTGATGTTTACCAGTTCGCTGGCATAACGGGTGACTACTTCCCCGCTCATGTCAACGCCATCTACTGTAAGATGCGTCCCTACAAGCATCGTATTGTCCACGGTTGTCTGACCTTTGGGCTGGCCTCCACCGTCAGTGGACGTGCTGCTGAGGCGAGCGGGCATGACATGGTTGCGGTCGGCTATGATGCCTTGCGTTTTGTGAAGCCCGTTTTCTTTGGCGACACCATCACCGCAGAATACGTCATCACCGAATTGGATGAAAAGAAGCTGCGTACCACGGCACAATGCACCATGCGCAACCAGCATGGGGAAAAAGTGCTCACCTGTGTTCACTATATGCAAGTCATCTGAAATACAAAACCCCAAAGC
>CAZSWQ010000027.1:6747-16730 GCA_964611025.1 uncultured Ruminiclostridium sp. | reverse complement strand
GTTGCAGGATTACATCCAGCATGCCTACCAGCGTGCCGCCACCGCCCGTGCCAATGGCACAGCATCGGATGTGTATAAGCCCAGCACCATGTACCCCATTTCCCTGCCCGAAATCAGCTATGAAGTGGAGCATTACATGCTCAATACCGCTTGGACGCTGGTGCGACAGTCGGAAAATATTGTCAGTATGGGGGCGGCTTTTGAGCCGTATGCCTACGACGGGCAAATCGAGTCGTATAGTATTTTTGTGGAGACCAGCCATGCCCAGAACAATGTCGCCGTTTCCATGGGGAACTATGCCGAGTATTCCCAGCAGGAATATTATAAGGTTGCCAAAGAGACGCAAAAGCCCTATTTCACCAAGCCCTATACTTACAACGGTGTGCCCATGATTACCGCCAGCTTCCCCATCCTCTGGGACGGCAATTTGAAGGGGGTCATCATGGTGAACTTGGCTCTGACTGCCTTTGATAAGTTAAAAGCAAGCACCGAAGAATTTCCCAGCATGTACATCAGCATGTTTTCCGATGACCACACCTTTGTCTTTGACTCTGAAAGCAGCGAGGACATTGGAAAAAATATGAAAGATTTTTTAGAGGCTGAAGAATATCAAGTGCTCGCAAAAAAAATGCAGGGCACAGAATTTTTCCGTCATGAGAGCGTCCGCACAGATACCAACACCACCATCATTCGCTCCATGGTGCCCATCTACTTGACAGAACAGACTTGGTGGGTACAAACCGTCATTTCTGAAAAAGATATGAATGCCTCCATTGTCAAATTGAATCTTTGGATTGTCCTCTTGTCTCTGGTGACGCTTGTGGTGCTGATTGTCTGGTCGTATCTGATGGTGGCAAGGTCGCTCAAGCCCTTGGGGACAGTGCTCGATGCCTCACAGAAGATGCTGCAGGGTAAGCTGCATCTAAATATGAGCTACCATGGCAATGACGAAATTGGACGGCTCTCCTCGACCTTTGGCAAAATGTCCACTGCCTTCACTGCCATCATCAGCGACATCAAAACCTGTCTGGGTGCCATGGCAGAGGGCAATTTGCGGGTGTTTAGCACCTGCCCCGATGCCTACATTGGGGATTATAGCGATATCCTCACCGCCATGCAAAACATCAAGCAAAATTTGAATGACAGCGTCTTGCAAATTCGAGAGGCTTCCGCACAGGTCAATAGTGGCTCGGAACAAATGGCGGGCAGTTCTCAGGCACTGTCCCAAGGGGCAAGCGAACAGGCGGCTTCTGTCGAAGAACTCTTTGCGACCATGGAGAACTTGGACAAGCAAATCCAGCAAACTGCCGCACAGGCGAAAAATGCCAACACCCTCGCCAACACCGCAGAACATGACATTCAGGAGAGCAATACACAAATGCAACTTTTGGCAAAGGCGATGCAGGACATCACCGCCAAATCGGATGCGATTGGAAAAATCATCAAGACCATTGATGACATTGCCTTCCAAACCAATATCTTGGCACTGAATGCCGCCGTGGAAGCCGCCCGTGCGGGCACAGCAGGTAAGGGTTTTGCCGTGGTCGCCGACGAGGTACGCAACCTAGCCGGCAAGAGTGCTGAGGCAGCCAAAGACACGGCTGTCCTGATTGAAGACACCCGAAATGCGATTGAGCACGGGGCACACATCACCTTGGAAACAGAGCAACACCTCAATGCCGTTTTGCACAGTAGTGCGCAGATTTCAGGCATCATTGATACCATTTCCGATGCCGCACAGGAGCAGGCGATTGGTACAGCACAAATCACACAGGGCATTGAGCAGATTTCTGCCGTGGTTCAGACCAACAGTGCCACCGCCGAGGAAAATGCCGCCGTCAGTGAAGAACTGATGTCCCAAGCACAGCTCTTGGAGCAGAGCATTGCCCATTTCCAAATGGAACGCTGAGGCGTTATCCTACAAACACCCAGCAGGCTTTTGTCCTGCTGGGTGTTTGTTTGCGTCAATCGTCTTTGTTTTCGAGCGTTTCCTCTGCTTGACGCAGGTGTTTGCGTACCATGGTGCGAAATTGGCTCAGAGAGACACCCAGATAGGCACAGGCTTCTTTTTGGGTACAGCAACCACACCGCCAAGCCTTGTGTACGGGATAAAACGCATCGGGGATGGGGAGCGCACGACGTCCCAAATGCTTCCCTTGGGCTTTGGCAAGGGCAATGCCTTCTGCCTGACGCTGTCGAATATTTTCCCGTTCCGCCTGTGCCACATAGGAGAGCAGTTGCAGGACAATATCGGAAATGAGCGTACCGATTAAGTCTTTGTTGGTGCGGGTGTCCAGAATGGGAATGTCCAAAACCACAATATCCACCTGTTTGATTTTGACGATGTCCCGCCATTCTTCTTGAATGTTGGCATAGTTGCGTCCCAAGCGGTCGAGACTCTTGACCACCAGCACATCGCCCGCACGGAGCTTTTTCTTGAGCATTTGGTATTGGGGACGGGCAAAATCCTTGCCAGAGAGCTTGTCGCAGAAGATATTTTTCTCCACGACACCCCACTTGATTAAGTCCACTTTTTGTCGTTCTAAGTTCTGTTCTAGGCTGGAAACCCGCATATAGCCGTAAAAATGTTGCATAACACCCTCCTGATTTTTTCGGTTTTGTCACTGGAAAGATAGACCAAAAAATGCAAAAAGGTACACCTTGCTACAAACGAAAATCTTCCGTCAGAGTGCAAAAAAAGCCTGTCGACTTTTCGACAAAATATTTGCAATGTATGGTAAAAAGCAGTATACTAAAGACACCATGGAAAGATGACAAAAAGGTGTACCTTCCTATCATGGGGGGATACCCCAATGAAAAAATGAACGGTGAAAAATAACAAATGAAAAACCATGCCGTGACCGATGTAGGGAACGATGCCCACATCGTCCCGTCAGGTGGGGATACAATCGTCCCACGCAGTAGGGAACGGTCTTGACCGTTCCGCCTAGGCGAGGGACAACTACCAGAACAGGAGAAATCATATGACACAATTTCAAGCCATGCAGACCGTCGACCAGCACTTGCCCAAACTCAAATATATTTTCCTGAGAGAACAGTTGGGCATGCAAGAGCGGCATTTGACCTTCCAAATGGACAGCCATAGCCACGAAGTGCAGATGAGTTTGAACTTTAGAAACAAGGCGCTGGACGTACTGACTTTCATCAGCCCCACCATCTTGACCTTTGACAGCCCTACTTATTGGGAGAGCGTGAAGACGGTCAATTACATCAATACCATCATTCAGAGTCTGGGGCGTTTCTACGTCGATGCCTCAGGCGATATCGTGTATCGCCTGAACATAGATTATACCTTGCTGGAACAAGACCCTGTCTTGCTCATCCGTGAGCTGGACTGCGCCATTGACTATTTTTCTGACCTCTTTACATGCCTGCTCGATGTTGCTCAGGGCAAACTTGCCTTTGCGGAAGCCATGCAGTTCATCAATCTCATGTGGTCTGTCGAGGACTAAACTTCCCAGTGAAACATGAAACACCATCACAGCTGGAACAAATGCACCTGCGTTTTTCCCAGTTGAGCGAACCCTGTCAGGCGACCTTGCGGGCAGTATTTCCACTGGATACCCCCCTCGCTATGCTGTCTGCTGGTGTCCAGTGGTCGAACCTGAAAACCCTCTGGGACTACCTCACGCAGTCCATCGGTCGCTTGCCAGAGAGTGATATTCAGGGTATTTGCCAGCTCTATGACTACTTTTTTGACTGCTACAATGCTGTGACCCATGTATACATCCGCATGGAAACCCAAGTGGGCGAGGAAGTTGACGAGGACAAACACAGCCGCAGTGCCCACAGCCGTATCCTTGGCACGGTCAGCCGTGTGTATTTGCAGGGCTTTTGCAACCGCAGTACGGGAAAAATCGTCCAAAAATCTCTGGTCGATATTGTCTCCTGATGTGTACCCCATCATAAAATCAATGCACAATGCACAATTCATAATTTTGTCCATGTGATTTGCCAGATTGGTCTTCTATTTTTCATTTTTCGTTTTTGGTTGGGGCGGGCGGATGCTGTCCGCCCCTACTACATGCATGAAAAAAACATCCCATGCCAGTTGGCATGGGATGTTTTGCGTTCATTCGCTGGGGGTCACGCTGTGCAGGAGCGTCCCATCGGGCAGGGTAAATTGCTTGCTGTCTGTGTCCTTGAGGGGGGCAGAGACTTTTTCATACATGCGGTAGAGCACCATGTCGTCTACTTCTCGCACAGTCTCCGCAGCAAAGAGCAAACCACTTTCCACTGAGACCCAGTAGCGTTCCAAATAGCCCAAATCGTCGATTCTGGCTTCCACGAAAATACAGGCGGTGGTCTCGTAGGTCTCATAGCCCGCCCGTACAATGTCCGTTTCTTTCAGAGAGAGCACGCTCTCATAGGTGGGAATGTTCTGCGTAAGGTCGATTGCCTCCTGCGAGCGGACGGGGTAGGAGCGGTATGTGCGCTGACCGCTGTACCAGAGATGTGCCGTCCCGTCCTTAACAATGCAATTTTGGATAGTGCCTGTGGCGGTCATGAGCGTCGTCCGACTGTTTTCCCCATCGTTCCAAGAGAGCACGGTGTCTTTTGCCTCCTGCGGTGCGTCGACACTGCCCCAATACCGCTGTACCGTCCACTCTCGATAATACTGTGCCTGACGCGCCAGTGTCCCGATGACGGCTTGTACATTGGTGGGGGTGATTTGTACCACGGTATAATCGGGTGTACCTGATGCACCTCCTTCTGGGACAGTGGGGCGCAATTGCTCATCTGTGGGCAGGGTGAGTTCCTCCGAGCGGGAGAAAAAGGGCAGTCCAAAACTGAACAAAAGAAGCAAAATAAATAAACCCGCTACGGCAATCAGCCCGACGGTTTGCATGCGTTTGTCCATAGCATCTTAGGCTTCGGGGCAGAAAGCGTCGGGGGCTTCGGGGCGGTCGCCGTGCCACCACAAAATCGCATCCACAATGCGTCGACAGGCTTCGCCATCGCCATAGGGATTCACGGCTTTTTGCATGGCATCATAGTGTGCCTTGTCGCAGAGCAGACGCTTTGCCTCTCCATAGACGACCGCTTCTTCCGTGCCCGCCAGAAGCACCGTACCCGCTGTGACGGCTTCAGGGCGTTCGGTTTCCCGACGCAAAACCAAAACAGGACGTCCCAAGGCGGGGGCTTCCTCCTGCAAACCGCCCGAATCGGTCATGACAAAATGTACCCTTGCCATGAGGTTGTGCAGTTCGTCGGGTGTGAGGGGGTCAATGAGGTGGATGCGGGGGTGGTCGGAGAGATGACGCTGGGCGACTTCACGCACCACGGGCGACAGATGCACGGGATAGACAATGTCCACATTGGGAAAATCTTCCGCAAGACGACGCACCGCCTGCATGATGTGCTCCATGGGAGCGCCGTAATTCTCACGGCGGTGGCAGGTCAGCAAAATAACCTCTCGCTGGTCATAGTCCAAATGGTTCAACAGTTCCGTGCGAAAGACATAATCAGAGCGGACAGTGGTTTTCAGGGCATCAATGACGGTATTGCCCGTCAGAAACAGATGCTGTTCCACTGCCTCACGGCGGAGGTTGTCACAGTTGGCTTGCGTGGGGCAGAAATGCAAATCCGCCATACGGCTGACCAGCACACGGTTCATTTCCTCGGGGAAGGGGGAGTATTTGTCAAAGGTACGCAGACCCGCTTCCACATGTCCCACGGGAATTTGCTGGTAATATGCCGCCAGTGCCCCAGAAAAGGTGGTGGAGGTGTCCCCGTGTACCAAGACCAAATCGGGCTTGACACGCTGGAAGACCTGCTCCAGCCCCAGCAGGCACTTAGAGGTGATGGTATAGAGGCTCTGACGCTGTTCCATGATGTCCAAATCATATTGGGGTGTGATGTCGAACAGATGCAAAACATCGTCGAGCATTTCACGGTGCTGTGCGGTGATACAGCAAATGCTCTCGATGCCGTCACGGGCTTCGAGTTCTTTGACCAGTGGGGACATTTTGATGGCTTCGGGACGTGTCCCAAAAATGCTCATGACTTTTAGGGGCATTTACGATTCCTCCTCATTGGCTTCGGTGGGGGCTTTGGGTGTTTTTTTCTCTTTGGCGAGGTGATGGTGGTCGAAAAGATACAACTTGGAGACCACAGCGGCGGCGATAAAGAGCGAGACAAAGACCAGCATTGCCTTAATTTCCCCGCTCGTGGTCAGCACCACGGCGGACAAGCCCAAAATGGCACTGATGACATAGAGCACCGCCACGGCTTGTTTTTGGTTACAGCCCATATCAATCAGGCGGTGATGCACATGGCTTCTGTCGGGGGACATAGGATTTTGTCCCTTGGACAGACGGCGGAAAATGGCAAAGCAGGTGTCGAAGATGGGCAAGCCCAACATCAAAAAAGGCACGGCAAAGGAGATGATGGTATAGACCTTAAACAGCCCCTGTATGGACATGGTGGCGAGGATGAAGCCCAAGAAAGTTGAGCCTGTATCGCCCATGAAAATTTTGGCGGGGTTGGCATTGTAGGGCATGAAGCCCAGACAAGCCCCTGCCAGTGCTGCCATGATGACCGCCACCAGCCCGTCACTGACGAGCATGGCAATGACGAGCATGGTCAGCGAGCTGATGGTCGCAACGCCCACGGCAAGCCCGTCCAGCCCGTCAATCAAATTGACGGCATTGGTGATGGCGACAATCCAAATGACCGTGACGGGCACGGAGAGTGCCCCCAGCACCCAATATGGCTCACTGCTGAAGACGTTGGGGTTGGATAAAACCTGAATGACATTGCCGTGGAAGACAGCAATGAGTGCCGCTGCGATTTGTACGAACAATTTCGGCAGGGCGGGCAGGGCATAGATGTCGTCAAAAATGCCCAGAATGACAATAATAATGCCCCCGAGGAGCATACCACGGACGGGCTGGGTCAGCTCTACAAAGAGCAGGGTACTGAGCAAAAAGCCCAGAAAAATTGCCAGCCCCCCCATACGGGGTATGGGGGTTTTGTGCATACGGCGGTTGTCTTTCGGCACATCTACTGCCCCGACCTTGAATGCCAAGGATTTGACGATGGGGGTCAGCAGAAAGGCAATCAAAAAGGCAAAGACCAAAGCGGCCGCCATTTGCCCTAGGGCTGGAAGTGAATGAAATAGGGAAATCATGCGGGAAACTCCTTTGTTTCAAAGGGATGATGGGGCTGGGTAGATATTACCACTGCACCAGACCGACTTTTTTTGCGACTTTGCGCAGGGTTTTGTTGGCGATGTAGCTGGCACGGTCTGCACCGTCTTTGTACACACCTTCGAGGTATGCTTTGTCACGCAAGAGACGTTCGGTTTCTTCACGGATGGGGCGGACGGTCTCGATGACGGCTTCCCCCACGGCTTTTTTGAAATTGCCATAGCCCTGCCCGTCAAATTCTGCTTCGATGTCGGCAAAAGACTTGTCGGTCACGGCAGAATAAATCTGCATCAGGTTGGCAACACCAGACTTTTCCTGCGGGGCATAACGCACGCAACGCTCCGTGTCGCTGTCGGTGACGGCTCGCTTGAATTTTTTCAAAATGAGTTCGGGTTTTTCCAAGAGGTACACACAGCCGTTTTGGTCGCTGTCGGACTTGGACATTTTGGCGGTGGGGGTGGTCAGAGACATGACACGCGCACCGACGGGGGGAATATAGGGCTCGGGGACACGGAAGACCTCGCCGTAGATGCTGTTGAAGCGGTTGGCAATGTCACGGCAAATTTCCACATGTTGCTTTTGGTCTTCGCCCACGGGCACAAAATCCGCCTGATAGAGCAAAATATCCGATGCCATGAGGGCGGGGTAGGTGAACAGCCCAGCATTGATATTGTCGGCATTTTTCAGGGATTTATCCTTGAATTGGGTCATGCGGGAGAGTTCGCCGTACATGGTGTAACAATTCAAAATCCAAGACAGCTGGGCATGGGCGGGCACATGCGACTGGATGAACAGGACATTTTCCTTGGGGTCAAGCCCGCAGGCAATGTAGGCGGCGAGCTGGGTCAGGGTACGGCGGCGCAAATCGGCGGGATTCTGACGGACAGTCAGGGTGTGCAAATCCGCCATAAAATAATAGCAATCAAATGCCTGCGTACGGGCAGGCCAGTGCTTGATAGCCCCCAAATACGAGCCCAAGGTCAGCTCCCCGCTGGGCTGGATGCCCGAGAGCATGACTTTTTTCTGAACGGTTGTGGTTTCTGACATGGTGAATGACTCCTCTATATGATGATTCTTTTTTGCAAAATTTCACAAAAAGGGCGAAAATCCGTATGGAATGATTATATCACAATCATTACACCTTGACAATCCTAGGGGCTAAAATATAGAATAGTTTTACAAGACCCTGTGCGTTTGATAAGAAAGAGGAGGTTTCCCCTATGGATATGAACTGGTTTGACCAGATGGAAGAAAAGATTCCCCACGGCACAGTGCGCACCCGTTTTGCGCCCTCGCCCACGGGTTATATGCACGTTGGCAATTTGAGAACCGCACTGTATACTTGGCTGATTGCCAAGCGGGCAGGCGGTACATTTGTGCTCCGCATCGAAGACACCGACCAAGAGCGTCTGATTGAAGGCGCGACCGAAATCATTTACAAGACCCTGCGTCGTTGCGGTTTGAACTGGCAGGAAGGGCCAGACGTGGGTGGGGCTGTCGCCCCCTACATCCAGACCGAACGCCGTGACCTCTATGGCAAATATGCTGAACTGCTCATTGAAAAGGGCGGGGCATACCGTTGCTTCTGTGCCAAGGACGAGGCAGAAGAAACAGGCGACGAAGACGGCAAGACCATTCACAAATACGACGGTCGCTGTTCCCGCTTGACGGAGGCAGAAATTGCCCAAAAATTGGCAGATGGTGTGCCCTATGTCATTCGTCAAAAAATTCCCCGCAGTGGCTCGACCAGCTTCCAAGATGCCATTTTTGGTGAAATCACCGTGGAAAACGAGGTCTTGGACGACAACGTCTTGATGAAGTCCGATGGTCTGCCCACCTACAATTTTGCCAACGTCATTGACGACCATTTGATGGGCATTACCCATGTGGTGCGTGGCTCGGAGTACCTCTCCTCTGCCCCCAAGTACAATTTGCTCTATGAGGCATTTGGCTGGGACGTACCCACCTATATCCACTGTTCGCCCGTCATGCGAGATGCCCAGCATAAAATGTCCAAGCGTCACGGCGACCCCTCTTATGAGGACTTGCTCGCACAGGGCTATCTGTCCGAAGCCGTGGTCAACTATGTCGCACTTTTGGGCTGGAGTCCTGGGGGCGAACAGGAACTGTTCAGTCTGGACGAGCTGGCAGAGCACTTTGACATCAAGGGCATTTCCAAATCCCCTGCCATTTTCGACCCCGAAAAGCTGAAATTTTTCAACAGCACCTATATCAAAAACCTCAGCCCTGAGGCATTTTTCACCTTGGCTGAACCTTACCTCCAGCGTGGTGTGACCACAGCGGGCATGGATTTGTCTCTGATTGCACCCCTGCTCCAGACCCGTTTGGACACACTGGAAGATATTGTGCCCTTGGTGGATTTCTTCGATGCCCTGCCCAGCTACGGCAATGAACTCTATGTTCACAAGAAGATGAAAACCACGGTGGAAAATTCTCTGGAAGCCATGCAGCTCATTGTCCCTGCCTTGGAAGCCTTGGAAGATTGGTCGTTCGAGGGCATCCACGATTGCCTCATCGAGCTGGCAAAGACCCATGAACTGAAAAACGGGCGCATCATGTGGCCCTTGCGTGTTGCCGTTTCGGGCAAGCCCGCCACCCCTGGTGGGGCGGTGGAACTGTGCCAGATTCTGGGCAAGACCGAAACCCTGCGCCGTTGTGCCATCGGCATGGCACAGCTCGCCGAATAAAATCCAGTATCCCGAACAATGCCCCGTGTGCAGGGGACGATGGGTATAGCGGAACGCTCAAGACCGTTCCCTACAAAAATGACCATATCAAACCCTAAAAAAG
>CAZSWQ010000027.1:0-6737 GCA_964611025.1 uncultured Ruminiclostridium sp. | reverse complement strand
AAGGCTCTTTTTGCATGGGTCAAATTCTGAGGCAGACCGAGGAGCGGAAGACCCGTCCATCGACTTCAAATTGGCTCTCGCCTTGGTTTTTCTGTGCCATGGTCTGCACAGAGGACAGCCCGAAGCCATATTCTTGGTTTTTGGTGGAGAGAAAATGTCCATCTTTACAGCTGTACTTTCCGTCAAAGCTGTTGTCCATGGTGATGGTCAGCAAATCGTATTGCACACGGCTATTGAGTCGGAGAAATTTCCGTCCATCTGTCATACACTGGCAAGCTTCCAGAGCATTTTCCAAAAGACTGCCAAAAATCACACACAAACTGCTGTCGGTCACTTGTTCTGTCTCATTTGGTACGTTCAAGTGACAGGAAAAGGCAATGTTCTGTTTTTCGCACAGGGCGTGGTAATGGGCAATGAGGGCATTGACCGCCACGTTATCGCAGTAGTGCGTGGTGCTGTGGGGCAAGCCCGCCAAGAGCGAAGACAAATAGGCAGAGAGCTGTTCTGGATGCTCTTCGAGCATATTTTGCATGGTCAAAAGCGACGTGCGGATGGTCTGCTGTTGTTCTGCCATACTGCGGGTGCTGTCTGCCAAAACCACAGACTGCTTTTTCTGGGCATCAACCTGAAATGCCAACAGTTGCATTTGGAACTCCACTTGTTTTTGCTCATTGCGCAGGGCAAAAATATCCCGCAGATACAAGCCCCCTGCCAAGCCCGCATACAAGATGAAACCCACCACCCCAATTTGCATGAGCGAGGCAAGGGCTGTGATGAAACGGAGCTGGTAATTGAGCAATTCCAAGAGCGAACACAGCGCCAGAAAGACAAGGGGTGGGGCAAAGCGTCGGGCGGCAATGTCTTTGTAGACCAGCCAAGTATGCAGGGTAAAGCCCGCCAAAATGCACAGCGACAGAGGCAGGCAAATATGAAAAAGGTACATGCTTTGGGACAGCGCAACCGTGCCTGTGGCTTGCAAGAGCAGTGCCACGACCGTCAGGATGGTCACGCTCATCGCTGTGAGGACAATGGGCATTTCCTTTGGAAAACGGATGGTAGAAAGGGCAAAATATAAAATTGGAATGGGGAGGGTAAACAGCCCGATGAAGGCACAGAAATAGAGCAAGGTCGGGTTTGGGATGAATAGCCCCGTCAAATTGCACTCGCCAAAGACCCACATGCCCCCAGCAATGGAGAACAAACCCAGCCAGAGAAAGACCAGCCCTTGTTTTTCAAAGCGCATGATGAAAATCGCCAACAGACAGAGCAAAATCCCGATGAGCAGCTGCACAACGGCACTGAGGAAGGATGCCCCAAGCTGTGCAAAGAGATGGGACAAAATGGACATTTGCGTCCCCAAAATGGGGGGATGTACGGTCAAAACATCCCGCGCACTGGGCGAGAGAAATTCCATGCGGAGCATCAGTGGCTCGTCCGTATCGGGCAGGGACACAAGCGATACACCCGTGGCAGGGTCTGCCATAAACGCAGGGTAAGAACCCTCTTGCCCATAGACATAAATCAATCTATCCCCCAGAAAAACCTTCAGCGGTGCATAGACGCTTTTGATATAGAGCATATCGTGGCTGTTTGCGGGCAGGGGCATGGTGATGGTCACAGGGGTACGGGGGGGCAAGTTGGAGAAGCTATGGGGCAGTGTGAGCGAACTGCGATGGGTCTGCCCCACGTTCGCCACCGCTTGGGACAAGATAGAGACCTTGCTGTCGGCAGGTATCAGTCGATTGCTGGTCATACTACTGAGT
The DNA here is from genome assembly GCA_964611025.1 of uncultured Ruminiclostridium sp. Lineage (GTDB taxonomy): Bacteria > Bacillota > Clostridia > Oscillospirales > Oscillospiraceae > Evtepia. The sequence goes on along the minus strand of CAZSWQ010000027.1, from coordinate 4,974 downwards.
AATAGAAAGGCAATCATGCCAAAGAGCAAGATTTGGCTGAGTATAATCAACTTATTTTGACGCAGTCGTTCCATAGAATCACCTCCCAGATAGTATGGGGGCATCTGCACAGATGCCCCCTAGACAGCTTCGGCATGCAAGAGTGCCAGAAGCAAGGACAAGGTGGCATCGACGTCCGCCGTATCCACGGTCTCCACACCAGAATGGATATAGCGACAGGGGATGGATAAGCCCCCCGTGATGACCCCAGAAGCGGTCGTGTGCATGACCCCTGCGTCTGTGCCCCCCGCCGTGCTCACGTCCATCTGGTGCAAAATGCCCCGTTCCTCTGCCAGTGTTTTCAGTTGCCCCACCCACTGCGGGTGGCAGATGACCGAAGCATCCATGACTTTTATCGCCGTGCCTTTGCCCAGCGTGCAGGTGTCTTTGTGTTTGGGGTTGGGTTCGTCCCCGCTCGTGACATCCACGGCAAGGGCATAATCGGGCAAAATGCCAAAGGTGGCGGTTTTCGCCCCCCGCAAGCCCACTTCCTCCTGCACACTGAAAACCAAATACAAATCATAGCTGGGGACACTGTGCAAGTGTCGGAGCAGTTCCAGCAAAATCACACAGGAAATGCGATTGTCCAGATAGGGGCTGGTGAGACGAGAACCCATAGCAAAGCTGGGCAGGGCACAGACGGCGGTATCGCCCAGAGAGACCTTGCTTTCTGCTTCTGCCTTGTCCTTTGCCCCAATGTCCAAAAACATCTCATCGAGGCTCATGTCTTTTTCTTTGACAGACTCGCCCAAAACCAAAATACCGTTTGTGCCATTTTGGAAGGAAAAGGGGGTGTGGTGGTAGGAGAACGCCGAAACGCCCCCCAGTTTGCCCAAACGCAAAAAGCCGTTGTCCTCAATGTGGGTGACAATCAGCCCGATGCTGTCCATATGGGCGGAGAGAAGCAGTTTTTTGCCCCTTCCTTTTTTATGAACAATTACATTGCCCAAGGTGTCGATATAGGCTTCGTCGGCATAGGGCTGTACGAGCGTCAGCAAATGCTTGCCCAAATCCAGTTCATTGCCCGAGGGGGCATGGCGGGCATTCAAATCTTGTACTTGTTCCAAATAAGTCATGCCTGTTTCTCCTGTTCTATGGTCTTTGCGGTTTCCTGCAAAAAGGCACGGGTCAAGCGGTACATGCTTTCCACATCTGCCAAGGACACCAGCGATTGCGTGGTGTGCAAGTAACGCACAGGGGCAGAAATGCCAATGACCCGTACCCCCGCACGGCTTTTTTGAATGGCGGAAGCGTCTGTGCCCCCAGCAATGCGGTGCTTGGTCTGCCAAGGGATGTTGTGCCTCTGGGCAAGATGACGCAGTTGCTCGAACAAAGCACGGTCGTATATTGTGCCCCCGTCCATGAAAGGTACAACTGCCCCTTCGCCTAGGGCACAGACCCGCTTTGCCCCTGTATTTTCTGGCAAATCGGCGGCGGTTGTGCCTTCGAGCACCAGAGCGAGCTTGGGCTGGACGGAAAAAGCCGCCCCAAATGCCCCCCGTGTGCCGACTTCCTCCTGCACGGTGAAGACAAAGGTCACATCTAGGGGCAAATCCTCCTGCAATAATTTGACCATGAGCGCACAGCCGACACGGTCATCGACTGCCTTGGCACGGAGTTTGTCTTTTCCGATGGGTGCAGAACGGGTATTGAAGACCACAATGTCACCACGGGACACCAGTGCTTCCGCTTCCGCTTTGCTGCTCACACCAATGTCAATGAAGAGGTTGTTCAGCTTGGGGATGCTCTTTCGTTCCTCGGCACTGAGCAGGTGAAATGCCTTACTGCCAATGACACCCAGCACCTTGTTGTCGCCAATAAGCACCCGTTTGCCCAGCAAAATACGGCGGTCTATGCCACCCAAGGTGACAAATTTCAAATAGCCTTCCTCGGTGATGCTGGAGACCATAAGACCGACTTCGTCCATGTGGGCGGCTATCATGAGATGCCCAGATGCGGAAACACGCCCTTTTTTTTCCACAATCAAATTGCCCAAAGCGTCCACACGCATGCTGTCGGCATAGGGCTTGACGAGTTGGCTTATCCAATACCGCACCCCGATTTCATTGCCCGATGCCCCCGAGAGGTCGCAGAGCTGTTCCAAAAATTCGTTCAGTGTTTCCATAGCTCAAGCCTCCAGACGGCGGACAAAGGCACTCAGCAAACGGGCACTGGTGCGGATGTCCTGCGCGTTTATGACTTCGTTGGGGGTGTGCATGTAGCGCAGGGGCAGGGAGATGAGGGCAGTTGCCACACCCTCACGGGCAATTTGCATTTGCCAAGCATTTGTCCCAGAATTGCCCCCCATGATTTCCAAGTCTGCGGGCAGGTTCATCTCCTCCGCCAGACCCAAAAGCATATGGGTCATGGGGCGGTTGCAGTTGACCCCCAAGCCGATGATAGCCCCTGCACCGAGCGGAAAACTCTCCTCTTTGCTCGCATCGGTGGTCTTGCCGTGGGTGACGTCCACCGCCACACACAAATCGGGATGGATGGCAAATGTGCCCACCATTGCACCCCGCAGACCGACTTCTTCCCGTGTGCTCCCCATGATGTAGAGGTCAAGATTCAGGGCTTCGTCTTTGAGCTGTTCTGCGACGGATAAGAGGGTCACAAAACCCGCGCGGTCGTCGAGGGCTTTGCCCGTCCAAATGTCCTCTTGCAGTACCCACAGGGGGCTGTCGAAGACCACGGGTGTCCCTAGGGGAATACTGGCTTCTGCCTCTGCCTGTGACAGCCCGCAGTCTATCCACAAATCGTCCAGCGTCATGGCTTCGTTTTGGCTGGTGGCGGTTTGCAGGTGGGGGGGCTGGGAGGTGATGACACCAAAACGTGTTTCGTCTGGGGTCAAAATGCAGACGCTCGTGTTGGGCAAAATGCGGGTATCAACCCCACCGATGGTGGCAAAACGCAAAAAGCCCTCTGTGATGCCCGTGACCAGCAAGCCAATTTCGTCCAGATGTGCATCGAGAAGCAGACGTTTTGCGCCTTCCTTGCCGCAACGACGCACCCCGATGGCATTGCCGAAGGGGTCAATATAAGCCTCGTCCATGTAAGGACGCAGAAGCGTCACCGCCCGCTCTGCGAGCGGGGCTTCAAAGCCCGACGGTGCAGAAATGTCACACAGCTCTGCCAGTGTCTCGTATAAATCCAAATCAAAACCTCCTCATTGCATGCAGAATAAAAATGAAACGTGAAAAATGAAGAATGAAAAACCAAATGCAAGACCATGCCTTCGGTAGAGTCACGGCTTGCCGTGACCGAGAAGCAAAAACCATGCCCAGTCCGTCAATCGTCCAGTGCCAAAATTGCCTCTTTGAAGGCATTGCCACGGGCGGCAAAATTGGGGAACTGGTCGAACGAGGCACAGGCGGGGGACATGAGCACCACGTCTCCAGCTTCTGCAATGCGGACGGCTTCGGCGGTGGCTTTGGCAAAATCGCCCGCCTGAATAATAGTAGGCTTGCCCTCGGTATAAGAGGGTGCTTGGCGAATGGCAGTTTCCATTTTTTCTGCCGTCAGTCCATTCAAAATCACGGTTTTGACATGCTGGCAAATGTCTTCGCCCAAGGCATCGAAGGGGATTTTTTTGTCATAGCCCCCTGCAATCAAAATGACCTGTTCGGGGAAGGACAACAGCCCTGCCAGTGTACGGCTGGGGCTAGAGGCGATGGAGTCGTTGTAATAACACACCCCACGGCGACGACGTACCAGCTCAATGCGGTGGGCAACACCCCCGAAGGTCTCGGCGGTATTCTGCATGACCTCCACGGGCACAAAAGGTGCAGCGGCAGCAATCGCCGCCAGATAATTTTCTACGTTATGTTCTCCAGGAATCAAAATCTTATGTTTGTCAAAAAGCTCCTGTGTGCCCCGCTCGTCTGCCAGACAAATCATGTCCCCCTGTAAATACACCCCGTGGTCTAGGGGTTTGTGTCGGCTGAAATACAGCACACGACTTTTTGCCTCTTTGGAAATGGCTAAGGTCTCGGCATTGTCGGCATTGAAAATGGCGGTATCCCTTGCGTTTTGGTATTGGAAAATTGCCTTTTTCGCCTCTCGGTATTCGTCCATGCCCTTGTGAATATCCAAATGATTGGGGGAAAGGTTGGTCATGACGGCAATTTGGGGGCTTTGGTGCATGGTCATGAGCTGGAACGAGGACAGCTCCAAGACCACAAAATCCGTTTCTTGTATGGTCTCCACAATGGGTAAGAGCGGATTGCCAATATTCCCCCCCACATGGACGGTGTGTCCTGCCGCTTTGAGCAGTTCGGAAATGAGCGTGGTGGTGGTGGTCTTGCCGTCACTGCCCGTCACCGCCAAAATCCGACAGGGACAGAGTGTAAAAAACACTTCCATTTCAGAGGTCAAACAACTGCCTCTTGCCAGTGCGTCCACCAAGGCGGGGACGTCGGGTCGAATCCCAGGAGAGCGAAAAATCACATCTTGGGTCAGATTGTCCATGTAGCCCTCACCCAGTTGCAGGTGAACACCCAAGGCAGAGAGTTCTTCCCCCACTGTGCCCAAGTCTGTTTTTTTGTCGCAGGCAGTGACCGAGACCCCAGCCTGTGCCAATTTGCGAATCAGTGGGGTATTGGAAATGCCGACCCCAAGTACGGCAACGGTTTTCTTTTGTAAGCTTGCCACATAGTTTTCCCATGTGTTCTGCATAAAACTGCCCCCTTGTATCATCACGGACAAAAAACCTGTCCGCAAAGCATCGAAAAAAGTCAGTGGATGGCGAAGCTATCCACAATGGCATTATACCTGAACAAAATCATTTTTTCAATCATTTTGCAGGAAACATGCCACAGACGACATGGGAAATGCTTCTGGGGGCATAACTGCCCCCTCAAACACATATACATCAGCAAGTTTGAACATAGGAGGCATTGCATATGGACACGCAACAACGCTACAATTTCGCCCATG
>CAZSWQ010000026.1:0-17927 GCA_964611025.1 uncultured Ruminiclostridium sp. | reverse complement strand
CAAGCCCTGTCCCTGCATCGTCCTGTGTAGCTGACATAGAAAAAGACCTCCCTGTGGGAGGTCTTTTTTTTAGGTTTGGCTGATGGGGAGGGCGAGGGGGGCTTGGGTTTGGGGGAGAGCGGTGGTTGGTGGTTCTTGCAGGGTGGGCATGGCAAGCCCAGAGGCTTGTTGGACTTGTTGCATGAGGGCTTGGGTGAGTTCTTCCGCTTGGGCAGTGATGCGGTTTTTGTTTTCGGTCAAGCTCGTTATGATTTGCGCTTGTCGCTGCCCGAGCTGTTGCAGTTGCCTGTTGTAATGCTCGGCTTGTAAGCTCATATCGGTTTCGATGCGGCGGAAATATAATTTGTGTTGGGGGGAATCCTCTGGATATTGTGCCAGCAGTTCCAAGAGTTGGGGGAGTTTTTCCGTGTTGTAACGGTCGTCGGCTTCCTCAATGTCTTTGCCCATTTCCTGATAAAAACCCTCGATTTCCTTGAGGATGTGCAAAGAGCCGTGCTCGATGATTTCCATGCGTTTTTGGCTCAGTGCCGTGATGGTCTCTTGCAAGTCGAGAATGGTTTGGCTCATATGGACAAGCCCTTGGGCTTTGGCTTGTTCCAGGGCGAGTTGGCTTTGGGTCTGGAATTCCAGAAATTCCAGCTGGGCTTGTTTCATGTATGCCAGGCGTTCTTGCTCTTTGTCTGCCAGGCGCAATTTTGTATCTCGTTCGATTTCGGCAACCTTGACCTTATCGGGTTCGTAGGTGGTGCTGGTGGTGGAGCGACTGCCCCCGCCCGACGAGCCACCAAACAAACCCCTGAAAATGCCACCGATTCTTCCAAACAGTCCCATGCTGTTTTCCTCCTGTAAAGGCAGTTTTCCCGCCAAGACCCGTTCCACCTGGCGACTCCGAAAGTGCCCCAGGGTACAGACGTTGGCGAAGTGTTCGCAGTTGTTGAAGACAAGGTGATAGCCCTTGTCGCCCAGGCAAGCCCTGGCGTAATCGACAATGTGTGCGGGGTGGTAGCGGTCGAGGGCTTCTTCTGGGCTGTAATCCCGCACTTGGAGCTGACCCAAACGCAAGAAGTCCGCAAGGGCTGTCCGAATGACTTCGTTTGCCGACCAGTTCAGTACATTGTCGCTCTCCGTGCCCGTGAAGTGAATGACTTCCTGGGCAGAGACGTAAACGCCGTGGTGTGCATACAGCCCCCGCACCACACGAATATGGTCGCCCATCTGGGGGGGCGTATCGAGCCAGACCTCGGCGGGTTCTAAATCAAAGATGGGCAGGGGCACTTGTCCAATGATGTCGTTCATGCCTTTTGCAAGTCCTTACGCATTTTGAAGACCAGGGCAGTAAATTCTTTTTCACGTTCCTTGACGGCGGTGGCGTATGCCTTGCTGTCGGAGCGGAAGACGGCAAAATTCTGCCCACGGAGGGCGGCGAATTGCTTCAGAATTTCAGCGGAGATGCTGTCCAAATCCCGCTCTGCGACAAAGTCCAACAGCTCTTGTACGGGCATATCCAAAATGCCCTCTGCCCAGTGGAGCAAAAAGAGGCGTTCTTCGGGCAGGGACAAGTCAAACATCAAATTTGTAACTGCCTGCTGGAAGTGGCTCAGGAGCTTGTGCAACTCGCTTTGGGACTCAAATTTGATTTGCAAGTCGCCCCCCGCCTGGAAGACAAATTTCTGATAAATGCCCTTTTGCTCCTCCAGATAGAAGGTATCCACGGCGGTTTTGTAGTCTGCCAGGATGTGCAGGAGGGCGACCACGGCGGGCGTTTGTTCTTCGCCCAGGGGGGCGAGGAGATGCCCTTGCAGGGCGTAGGCGACCAAGGGCGAGAGCAGGGCTTCGATGGAAAGCCGTGTACTTTGCCAGTCGGCGTACCAGGCTTCCCAGACCTCGTTTTCTATGCCGTCCTCGGCGCAACTGTGTGCCAGGGTGTCGTGGCGGGTGGTCTTGAAGATTTTATAGTCGTCTTCCCAGCTCTGCCAAGCGTCTACGGCGGCCTGCACAAAGGCGGGATTTTCTTGGAAAAATTCGATTTTCAAGAGGGCATTGCGGATGATATGGGCAATGTTCTCGACCAGGAAGGCAAAACTGACACGGGGTTCTGCCTCCAGTTGGGCGAGGCTGGCAAGTGCCTGCTCGCCACGGTGGATTTCGTCCAGGCGGTTTTCCATGCTTTCGGCTTGGGCTTTGATGGCGAGGAGCTGGTGGCTGACCTGCTCCATGCCCAAGGCGAATTGGCGTTTGAACAGGCTTTGACGCTGGGCGAGGAGCTGATTTTCCTCTGCGGTCAAATCGGGGCTTGCCTGGTACTTGCGGTGGAGCTTCAGCCCGATGAGGTCAAAATCGTGGATGGTGCTGGCGTTCAGCTCAGTGTAGTGGCGGAGCTTGGCTTGGAAGTCGTCCACCACGGACTTGACCGCCTGGAAATGGGCAATGTAAGAGCCGTCAATGCGGGTGCTGTCGTACTGCGCCACAATGTCCTGCGCATCAAAGGTCGAGGAGAGCAAGACCACTTTCTGTGCCTCTCGCTCCGCTGCCTCCAAAGCGTCCACTTCCGCCTGCACCTCTGCCAGGGCTTGCACCAGAGGGGGCTTTTCAAAATATATCTGCTTGTAGAGCTGGGTCACAGCCTCATCTTTAAAAATAGGCTCTAATCCATGTTCCACAAAGAGATTGAGCGTAAATTGCAGGCGTTCCGCTTCTGTATGGACGGAATTGTTACGGGAAACATTGTCGGCATAGTCCGTTCCCAATACCAAAGCATCCGAACAAGGGAGAAGCCACACCGTATAGAGTTTGTAAATATCAGCCGTTGCTCCCGCATCATCCAAATGTTTTCCTTGTATCGACCCATTGTAAAAAACAGCCCACACGCCTCTATTCAAAATTCGACAATAGTTTCCCTCTTGAAAGGGAAAAGTTTTATCTGCTATCATGTCCCAGAGTTCATAGGGGCTAGGCACACGAAAACCATCTATCCCATCAAAGTCATAGCCAGAAATCACAGCAGGAACGTCAGACGGAGCATAGTCGCCATAGTCGCTACCACCTAGTTCTTGGTAGGGGAAAAACTTCAAATTAGCCCAGAGGAGACCTGTATTTCTGTCCAGCAAGACCTTGGGTTTGTTCTTGATAAAAAACCAGCGTTGCGTTTTGATGCCCTTCAAGATGCGGGCAATCCCCGAGTTTCTGTTTTCACCCTCACCCTCGCAGTTCGTCTCAATCGTGCGTATTTTCGCCAAAAGTTCGTCTCGCTGGGCGACCAGCTGTGCTCGCTTGCTCATCGCATGACCTCCTGTATTCTCTCATCCCCACCCTGGGAAATGGTGCAAAATATCCTACCCCTATCATAGCCCCTGCACTGCATTCTGTCAAGAAAAGTAGTTCCCATTTTCCACACAATTCCCAGAACCAAACCCACCACTAGAATCAGGAAAATCCCCCTCCGCCTACGGCGGTTTCCCCCTTGTGAAAGGGGGATTCAGACCAGGCGGGGTGTAGGGACATGGCTTGCCATGTCCGATAAACAATGAAATGATAAATTGATATGGGCATCGTCCCCTTGGAATGTTGCTTGCGTGGGGGCGGGCTTTGTGGTATGATGAGGAGAATTCTATCAGGAGGAATTGCCCCATGATGACAATCTTAGATGCCATTGCCAATTTGGTGGAGCATCCCGTGCTGAAACTCAAAGAGACCTATGTCGCAAATAACCGTGCCAACAATATGGGCGATGCCTTGGAGGCATACGTCAAAGACCTATTTGCGGGTACGTTTTCCCTGCCCGATGGCACACGTCGCCTACAAAAAATAGAGGAAGCATTTTCTTACCTCGGGAACAAAAACAACCCACCCGATATGATGTTGCGTGGTGGCGATGCCACCATTCCCTGGATTGAGACTAGTAAAGCTCGAACTAGAACGAAAATGAAACGATAATGAAAAATGAAAAATAGAATCTCCCTGCCATCTACCGATGCCATCCCCCTGTCACAAGGGGGATATTGTTTTACCTCCCTTGTCAAAGGGAGGGGAACCACGAAGTGGTGGAGGGATAATCCCCCTCCGTCTGCGACGGTTTGTAGGGACAAATTCCATATTTGTCCGCCGTGTTGTTTGCTGGGCGGGACGATGTGGGCATCGTCCCCTACAAATGATGCTAGGACGCCGTAGGGACATGGCTTGCCATGTCCTTTTTGCAACATGGGTTTTCGGTCACGTTAAGCCGTGAGCCTACTGTAATGTGGTATAACGAATAGAAGCATCCCGACAACCCAGCCAAAACCAAACAGGCATATTTGATTGCCTTTTTTCAATAAGGAGACCCTCATGCGTATCATCAGCTTATTTTCAGGTGCAGGCGGTTTGGACTTGGGCTTTTCTCAGGCAGGTTTTGAAATTGTCATGGCAAACGAGTACGACAAAAGCATCTGGGCGACCTATGAGACCAACCACACCGCCCCACTCATCAAAGGGGACATTCGGAAGATAGCCGAGGCGGATTTTCCACCCAATATTGACGGCATCATCGGCGGGCCACCCTGCCAAAGCTGGAGCGAAGCAGGGGCTTTGCGGGGCATAGACGATGCGCGTGGACAGTTATTTTACGAGTACATCCGCATCTTAAAGGACAAGCATCCCAAGTTTTTTCTGGCAGAAAACGTCGCTGGTATGCTCGCCAATCGTCATGCCGCAGCGGTGGAGCAAATTCTGGCAATGTTTGCAGACTGCGGTTATACCGTGGAACTCTACACAGCCAACGCCGCCGATTATGGCGTGGCACAAGACCGCAAACGGGTCTTTTACATCGGCTTTCGCCAAGATTTATCGGTAGATTTTCACTTCCCAGCAGCGACCACCCCACAAAAAAATCAAAAATCCACCCTAAAAGATGCCATCTGGGATTTGCAGGGAACTGCCTTGCCTGCACTGGACAAAAACAAACACCGTGGGGATTTGTCCATCTTAAACCATGAGTATTTTGTCGGCTCATATTCCAGCATTTTTATGAGTCGAAATCGAGTCCGTAGCTGGGATGAACCTGCTTTCACCGTGCAGGCCAGCGGAAGACAATGTCAGCTCCATCCCCAAGCACCCACCATGCTTTCCATCGAGAAAAACAAACGCATTTTTGTACCAGGGAAAGAACAGCTTTACCGCCGTCTGAGCATCCGTGAGTGTGCCCGAATCCAGGGCTTTCCCGATGACTTCGTTTTCCTCTATGACCGCCTAGAAGACGGCTACAAAATGATAGGCAATGCCGTGCCCGTTGCCCTCGCCCAATACATCGCCCAATACATCGCCCAATACATCGCCAACGCCCTCAAACAATGAAAATTGAACTTGGCATTGTCCCCTATAGCAAGTATATTTTCAGTCTGTGTTTCCCAGATTTTCTCTGATTTATCAAACACTGTCGCACGATTTCTCTTGCAAAATGCAACAATTTATGCTATTTTATGACTAGATTCGGAATGCGCTGGGTTTTATGTGCGGATTGCTTTTTGCATGGAAAACATTTGGCTGCTCGAACACAAAACACCCCGCCATTGTTCCGGCGGGGTGTTTTTGCATTTCGGGGTCTCGGTCACGGCAAGCCGTGACCATACGTCATTCAACCTAGTAGGGGACGATGTGGGCAGCGTCCCGCACATTTGTCCCTTGAATCCCTCCACCACTTCGTGGTCCCCCTTGTCAAAGGGGGAAACCGCCGTAGGCGGAGGGGGATTATCGCTCTAGCTGGAGCGGGCGGACACTATCCGCCCCTCCATCGGGGAGCGGTCATGGCAAGCCATGACCCTGCTGTGAGAATTTCATTGAGTCTGTCTTAGCCGTATGGTATAATGTCGCTCATATCAATGATTGTATCACAGAACGGAGGTACAGATGAGAAAGTATACATCTGTGGAGCTTTTTGCAGGCGCAGGAGGCTTGGCTTTGGGTTTGGAAGAAGCAGGATTTTCCCATTTGGGCTTGGTGGAAGTGGATCAGGCAGCAGCCAATACGCTCAAAGTAAATCGACCAAACTGGCATGTTTTTTGCGAAGATGTTGCCCTGGTGGCACAGCAAGACTTGGAGACGCTATTTTCCTGCAAACGTGGGACATTGGATTTGCTCTCGGGTGGTGCGCCTTGTCAATCGTTCAGCTATGCGGGCAAACGTCTTGGTTTGCAAGATGTGCGAGGGACCATGTTCTATCATTACGCCACTTTTTTGGACAAATTACAACCAAAAATGTTCCTTTTTGAAAACGTCAAAGGCTTATTGAGACACGATGGCGGGAAAACATTACAGACTATTATGGACATTTTTGAAGACGAGGGATATACCACGGTATACCAAGTGCTCAACGCTTGGCATTATAACGTCCCGCAAAAGCGAGAACGCTTGATTATGGTTGGGATACGGAATGACCTTTTGGAGAAAACATCGTTTCAGTTTCCACAGGTGCAGGAGGGCAAACCCCTCATTCGAGATATTCAGTTGGATGTGCAACCCGATGCGACACAATGTGCCCGATACTCCCAGGCAAAAGAGGCTGTTTTTTCTCTGGTGCCCCCAGGCGGTTACTGGCGAGATATTGACCCTGTCATTGCGCAGGCATATATGAAAACCTGCTGGACGATGGGTGGGGGCAGAACTGGCATTTTACGTCGCTTGTCTCTGGATGAACCCGCTTTGACGGTCTTGACCAGCCCAGGCATGAAACAAACCGACCGCTGTCATCCTTTGGAAGTGCGTCCGTTTTCTTACCGTGAAAATGCTCGTATCCAGACCTTTCCAGATGCTTGGGAATTTTCTGGGAAACTCTCGCAAAAATACAAGCAGATTGGCAATGCAGTGCCCGTGAACCTTGCCAAAGCCATTGGCAAAGCACTCATCCAAACACTGGAGGGAATTTAGTATGTACCAACTGTCCTTTATTGCAGAAGCTGATTTTCGTCAGCATGTCTCGGAAACCTTGCAGACCTATGCCAATCGCTTGTCTAGCATTGACTTATCTAAGTTCAACAGCAACATTGTTGACCCCATTAAATTGCTGTTTGATAAACATATGTATCAAGTGCCGTATGAGGACATCATCCAGTTGGAACTGCACCGACAACGTGACAAGTCCAATACCAACGCCATTGGATATTTTCACCAGAATATGTTTCGCTATATTGCTGGCTGTCATGTGCCTGCGCATGGGTGGGATGTTGTTTTCCAGAAGGACAATGTCCCCTACTATGTGGAAATGAAAAACAAGCACAATACCATGAATGCTTCCTCTTCTCAGAAAACCTATCTGCAAATGCAAAACAAAATTTTACACGAACCAAATGCCTATTGTCTCCTCGTGGAAACCTTAGCACCAAACTCTCGCAATGAGCCTTGGCGCTGTTCTGTCAATGGAGAACGCTGTGAACATGAACACATTCTCAGAGTGTCCATGGATCAGTTCTACCATTTGGTCACAGGCATTCCCGATGCCTTCTATCAGCTCTGTATGCAGTTGCCTCAAACCATTGCGGAACTGATTGCACAGCGGGCTGTTCCCACCCTGCAAGCAGATACTGTCTTGCAAGAATTGCACAATCTCCACAGCGATACCTTAACTGCCCTTTACCTGCTCGTATTTCAAACCTATGAGGGCTTTGACCAGCTGAACTTGTAAATGTCGTGTGCTGGCATGGCATAGCTCCACTTCGTGCTTCTCCCTTTCACAAGGGAGGTCACGGGGGAAACTGCCCAACCCAACGAAAAAATGAGCAATGAAGAACGAAAAATAAAAGACCATGCGGTTTGTAGGGACAAATTCTATATTTGTCCGCCGTCTTGGCGGAACGGTCAAGACCGTTCCCTACGGTTGTGCGGGGCGATGTGGGCATCGTCCCCTACAATGACCTCGTAGGGTGCGGCGTCCCCGACGTACAAAAAATGCTTCCCGTAGGGTCACGGCTATTGATGTTCTGATTTTTTGTTTTCTCTGGTCGATTTTTGTGCAAGTAGGGACACCCCTTGCGGGTGTCCCTACCTACAAATTAACCGCCTAATTGTTTATGTTTCATTTTTCGAGCTTCGTTTTTCAGACGTATTTTAACTGGAAAGAAGCCCTGTGGAGATTGTATCCACGGGGCTTCTTTCTGTTGTTCTCTGAGTCGTATGGGACGATGCCTATATCAATTCATGATTCGTCTTGTTTCGAGAGAAACCCCAACAAATATTGTTCGTCTTCCTCCTCCAACATCTTGCCTTCCAAAAGCCTCATGGCGATGTTCTTCGACCGATGGGCTTTGGTCAACAAGTCCAGTTTATAGTACTGAGCAAGATGCTCCAGCACTTGCACCGCCTCCTGACGCATCTTTGCTGTGACCAAACCCTGTTCCTCTACACAGAGGAAGCCCAAGGTGACCAAGGCAATATTCAAATGATCGTTGCTACACTTTCCCTCCTGGATGAGATGTGTGCAGAGCTTGACCGCCTCGTTTACGTCAATTTCTTGTGCCAGTGTTCGGCTAGAGTTGCGATAGACCGACAAACCCAAAGCACGCAAGGAATTTTGATAGGATGCATTGTGTGCAATATCATATTGCACCTGCGACAAAATCCAGTCCTGTTGGATGCCCATATGACCAAAAACATGGAGCAGTGCTTCACGATACGACTTTTCGCACATCAAGGGATAGAGCTTTTTGACATCCTCTAAACTGCCAGAGACACCAATGGTATAGATGAGGGCAATATTTGCCGTGACTTCCTGTCCTTTCTGGGGAAAGCCCTGTAACAGTGACTCCAATGCCTCCAGGCACAGTTTCGTAAGACGCTTGCGTTGGGCGTCTGTCCAGTGCTGACAAATGTGGCGTGCAACGGGAAGCAGATGTATCCGTGCCACTGCCGAAGTGTTTTTTCCCAACAAATGCAGCATCGGTTCTGCAAAGTCCGCAGGATTTCCACAGCTTCTGATGCGCTGTTTCATACTGGATATTTTTTGTTCCAATGCCTTCCGTTTGGGCGCTTTTTTCGGGTTGCGCATTTGCGCCAAACTCTGCGCAAACGCAGACATTTCATTCTTTACATTGAGCTTTGTTCCCTGTGGTGGAAGCAATTTTGCCCCCCGCTTGCCCTGCACCTGCTCCTCACCCAAAGTCAGTGCCATCTGACCAATGGATTTTCCCTCTACATAGGTTTGAAAGTCCATAATGCCATTGCTGTGAATCGAAAACTGCAGTGAAACGGCACGCTCATTTGTATGAGCGCCAGGCAGGGACACAATGCTTCTGGCGATGGTACGGAGCACACCCGTTTTGTCTTTCTGCTGAATGGGAATACACAAGCTACTTTGTCCCTCTGCCACAGAAAAACCAGAAATCATATCGGAATGATAGGGAAGCTCCACGCCACTTTCCGCCAGCAGGTAGGACGCACCCGCACGCATACTCAAATAAAGCGATTCATTCAAGATATTCGACACGGTATGGATGCTTCTGCTCTGACGGCTGACATTTTGGAATAAGACAGGTTGTACGTCGACAACACTGCGTTCCGCCTGTTCCATGAAGGTCTTATGTTTGCTGTACAGGGCATGGTCACGCTGACGGTGGTAATGATACACGGCAGCCCCTTGTGCCACGGATTGATCGGGGTCACTGACTTTAATGGACTGGAGACCGAAAAAGCGTTTGAGGCGTTCTTCAATCAAGTAGAGTTGAGACATACCACCATTCAAAATGACAGCATCCACCTTGAGGGCTTCTCTGCCCACCTTCTGACTCGCCTTATGTAAGACACCCAGGATGGGATAGATGATATTTTCTTCCTCTTTCAGATAGGGAAAACGCTGGTAGTCCTCAAAGGAAAGATGATTGCCCAAAAGCGGGCGCAAACACTCCTCAAACGCAGCCACTGTGATATCGCTATCACAGCTGTAGCCATTTGGCATATCACCACCGCATTGAATCACCATATCTCGGCTGAAGGTGCCTTGACCCGAGCTGATACCTTCATAGGTGTGGCTCACATCTATTTTCAGCTGTTCAGCCCAAAGTTTGAGATATTTCATGTTCATTTCTTTGTCTCTTTGCACTGCTTGGCTGAGTGCTTGCCCATTGTCACTTTGGCGCAAGTCAGATACATAGATGGAAAACAAATGTTCCGACAAATATGCATCAAAGGTATCACCCGCCACCGCACAATAGCGGTTGATGGCCAGGGGCTGAATGTCAAACACCATAGAGTCTGTTGTATTGCGCCCGATGCGGTGCAGGGTAATATCCAAAGTACCGCTCCCAATGTCAAAGACCATAACATTTTTGGGCTTGGTCAAATCCAAAGGCATGACAATGGTGCCATTTTGCATCCATAATCGGCAAGCCGATGCTTTGGAAATGCTCTGCCATGTCCCAAATGGACTCGTCCAAGAAAATCTGTTCCTCTGGGTATCGTGCTCGACACAGCCGTAAGAGTTCAATGCCCTTGGTCAGCTGGGAGACGGACAAAAAAACTGCCTCTTGCTGTGCCAGAATGTCCCCCATCTTTGAGAGCAAGGCGGGGATTTTATTTTTTGGTGCATAATTGGGATGTCGGGCATGCAGACCACAGAGAATCAGTACATCGGGTTTCACCGAAGCGGGTAAGCAGGCACCAGCTGTGATGCCCGTTGGCGCTAACTTGAAATCCCCCGTATAGAGCACCGTGCCCTCTGGGGATTCCAAATAAATCATCGCCGCCCCTGGAATGTGTCCTGCTTCATAGAAATGTGCCCGCACCGCACCAATGGCAACGCTACGCCCGTAAGCAACTGTTTGCACACGTTGCAAGGTCGCTTCGCTGTCCAGTTCTTCACGCATCGCCCGCCAAACATCGCTGTGCAAGTCCAGCTTATCCCAGAGCAGTCTGCCAAAGAGCAACTTGGTCATGGGTGTTGCATACACAGGGGTCGCCCAGCAAGCACGCACAAATTGAGGCAGGCTAGCAGTGTGGTCAAAATGCCCGTGCGAAATCAAAATCGCATCGAGTTGGGCGAGCCCAAGCCCGCTTGTGTCAAGAGCTGTCCATAGTTGGGGGCATAGGTCTTGCCACCTGCTAGGATGCCTTTGCCACAATCCAGCAAAATCCGCACGCCTGCAAGTTCAATATAATAACAGCTTGCACCGACCGAATCCGTGCCCCCAAGTGCCATAAATTGCATATTTCTCACCGCCTTGACGCCATTGTATCAGATGAAACCATAAACTTTGTAATGCTGATTTTCACCGCTGTTTTCTCGGCATAGGCAAGAAAAAGGCGTGTGGATGTATCATTCATCCACACGCCTTTGCGCTGTGTCTTATCGCTGAAATGCGATATCGCCGTATTGCTGTTTGGCAGAAAAGTCCTCCAGTGCCTGTTGCAAATAGAGGTAGTCCTCGTTTCCCAAAATCATGGGTAAGATAGCCCCTTGCAGGGAAACCACCTGGTCAATTTTCTCCTCTGTGCTCTCTCCATAGAGACAGGATACAACTGCCTTTTGTAAGGCTTCCGTTTCCTGCAAGTAGGAAAGCAAGGCTTGCGCCTCCACCTCCTCCGTGAGCAAGAGCAGAAACGCGTACATCTGTATTGCCCTTGTGCTCTGCGTACTGTGCCAAAGACTGTGCGCAAGTGTTTCCAGTTCATGTTTTAAGCGCCACTGTACAGGAACGTCCCCTGTGTCACAGTAAGCCAGCAGGCAGTAGCGCAAAAAATCTTCCACCATCGTTGCGGTATCTTCCTTTGCTATCTGTGCAAAACGAGAGAGGGCACGCCCCCAGACCTGGGCACAACTGGGGAACAATGCACGGCGTGCTTCCTCCGTTTCGGCATAGAAGCACTGGAACACCGCCTGGAGACATCGTTTTTCCCCCGTCTCATCCGATATATCCTGATACTGCTCTGCACTTTCTAAAAAATGCTCCATGACCTCTTGGGTAGGTTTTCCTGCACTTTCCCGCTCTGCCAAGAGGAAAAAGTGACACCTTTGTTTGACCCGTGCTATTTTTTCTTTGTCATCCGCTTCTGTCTCCTGCAAGCATTTGGCATAGGTACGTGCCAGCAAACTGACCTGATAGTCTTCCTGCAATGCCCCAGCTTCCAGCAAGCTCCATGCCCGCTCGAGATAGACTTGTGCTTCTGTACACGCATCCAGCACATTGTCTAAGAGATACTCCGCATAGAGAAAGAAGCTTTTTGCCTGGATGGCGGGAGAAAGTTTTATGGCTTTCTGCAAGAGATTGTCCAAAAAAGCACGATGTGCTTGGGTATCCTCTGCGGGGTCTGTTCTGTGAAACAAGTCCAGTGCCAGGTCAAACTGTGCTTGGGGCGTGTCGGCACAGTCCGCCAGCACCCGCAAAAATGCCATAAGTGCACTGGGAAGTTCCTGCTCTTCCCCGATTTTGTCAAAGCAAATGACTGCCTCATTCCAATGGTGTTTTTTGCAACGTGGGTCTGTTTCCAAGCGATAGCACTGGTAGTGCCCCGCCACCATCCAGAGGAGGGGTCTTGTCTCTGTTGTGTCTTCCCAATACCAGCGTTCGCTATAAGCAGTCAATTCCTGGGCATAGGCAAGTGCTTCCTCCCTTCGCTCCACATCCAGCAATAAATCAATGAGCTGATAGCAGAGAAATCCTGAATATTGATTGCCTGTACAGCCTTGGGCGATGCGTTCTTTATCGTGTTTCAGGGCTTCCACCAAACAGGCAATCGCCTCTGCGGACTGTCCCATTTGTTCTGTTTTTGTTTCGTACTCTATCCAGCCTTGACGCCTGAGCAAGTGAAGATGTTCTGCACAGTCAGGCAAGGGACAGAGTTTTAGAGAGGAAAGGCACTGGTGTAAGAGCTGGGTGAGCAGGCGAAAGAAGCGTGGGGAATATTGGGCATCAAAATATTCGGAATCTTCATAGGGAAAGACAGCGGTCTTGGCACAGTCAAAGACAGTCGGCTTTTTGCCAAAGAGCTTGTAAAATAAGACCGCCCCAATGGAAAAAATATCCATGGCTTTGCCGATTTTTGCCAAGGATGCCCGCATCAGTTCTGGAGCGGAAAAGCCATCAGAAAAGGAAATGCGCCTTGCCACACCCTGGCGTAGCTCACTTTCCTTCAAGATAGAATCAAAATCAAAGAGCATAATATGCTCCGGTGTTTCGGGTAAAATCAATATATTTTCAGGTTTGATGTCCAAATGCAAATAGCCTTGTTCGTGATAGCGCAAAATCAATTTTCCCAGGGTCTGTATGTGCTGTAAAACCAAATATAAATTTGCTTCGTGATGTCTACGGGCATCTATCCCCTCATCAAAGGAAATGAGGGCATACACGGTATGATTTGCCTCAAAATAATCGCTGGGATTGGTGGTGGAGTTGCTCAGCCCCAAAGTATTGCGGATGCTTACATTTTGTTTGTAGGCGTGCAGAAACTGCGCTCGCTCATTTGAAAATGCTTCTTCTACAAAACAACCCGTTTCGCTTCGTTGCATGGGCTGTGCGAAGGGATATAGCTCCTTGAGTCGCACACGATGTGCCACACCGAGACGGTCTATTTTCATGGAATTGTACACCAGACAACTGCCACCCCGCCCCACTTCTTCCAAAATAGAAACGTGATACGTATCCACCTCAAGTATGGTGCCCGCCTTCAGGGGAATCCGTCTGTCTAGCATGGGAATCGCCCTCCTTTCTGCTTCCTTTACTGTACCGTATGACAGCAGTAAGTTTGTAATTCTGTTTTCCAGACTGGCATTCCTGTGCCATTCATTGTATAATGAAAGATGCTTTCAAGCAACAAAATCTATCCAAAAGAGGTATCTTTCATGGAAAACAGCTATACCAATCAGGCGATACAAAGCATTGTAGATGCCAACATCCTAGAAGATGATGTTCTGAATATGGACACCGCACAAGACTATCTATCCGATAGCAACAACTTTCGTTCCTTCACGGAGGGCTTAAGCACCTTGTTGGAACGATATGGTTATACGGGTGCGCAGGAAGAAGAAGCGAAAGCAGATTTTTTGCTGGCTCGTCTCAAAGAAATCGGCGTGACCATTGCAAAAAGCACGGTGAGAAACTGGTTTTCTGGCATACATGCCCCCAAAATTGACGCAGGCTCTCGGGAGCGTATGTATCAGATTTGTTTTAGTTTGGGTGCAAGTAAAGTGGATACAGAATGGTTTTTCCAACACGTGTATTATGACCGTAGTTTTAATATACATCGTTTGGAAGAAGCCGTCTATTATTTCTGTTTCTCCCATGGGCTGGGCTATGCTGTGGTGCAAAACGCCCTTGCAGCACTCGCCAACGCACCCATGCACGAACTACCCACCCAGCATACACCCATCTACACCATTTCTATCCGCAATACCATAGACAGTTTTGATTGTATAGAAGCATTGACGGACTATCTGAAGGAAAATAAAGCGATATTCTGTACATGGAATCAATCCGTCACACAGGCAATCTGGCACTTGATGAAACATCTACAGCCACAAGCCGAAGCGGAAGCACTCATCAAAACACTCAAAGAGAAGCATCCCAAAAACAAAGCATATCAACAGAAACCGCCCTTATCGCAGAGAAGGTCTCTGGGTTTGGTCTTGCGTGAACTGTGTGCAGACTGCGAAGATAGCGGGGATTTTGACACAATCAGCGATGTGCTGAAGGGGAAAAATGTCTTTTCTCGGGATTTCGTCCTGTCCAATATTTTATCTTCCCCCTACGGCATTTCCAAACATCGTCCGCTCTCCTACCACTTGAAAAACAATTTCCCCAGTAAAAAAATATTTTCCGATGTCCTGACGCAGGAAAAAGCGGATGCTTCTTCCTCCTATGATGCCTTTCGTAAAGTGCTCATCTTACTCAAATTCTATGAATTTTTTGCGAAAGGCACTTATTACAACTGCAAAGCCAGGACAGCGACATAGACGAAAGCGATGAGGAAGCAGCGGATTTATTTTGGGAAGAAACTGACCATCTCTTGACCACTTGTTGTTATGCCCCCCTCTACCCAGACAATCCCTATGATTGGTTGTTTTTACGTGCCACAAAGGAACACAAGCCCTTGGATTTTTTCCGTGATATCGTGGGGGATTTTTTGTATCGTGAGGAAGCAAACACATGATAAGGAGGTCTTTTTCTCGGAATCATGTGGTGCAGTATGTGGATATCGCAAGCCATGTCCCTACGTGATTACAGTAGCCTTTGTACGGGACAATACCTACATTGCATTGCCCCTTCAAGTATTTTTAGACGCAAAAACACCCCGCTACTTGGCTGAGCGGGGTGTTTTCTGTCTGTTTGCAGGAAAAGTTTTTTCATCTTATATCTATGGTGTAGAGGTTCTCTGATAAAATACTGATTTCACGGTCAAAGTTGCTCCAAAGTACGTATGCCCTCTGCTAAAAAATAGGAGCAGTTACGCATTACTGCATATGGGTCAATCGTTTCCAGCATGAGCGCACCATGAATGCGTTTTGAATAATTTACTATTTTATTTGGTTTCTGTCTTTTGGATAAGTTTGGGTCTACAAAGCCCTCACTCATCAGCGCATTTTCCAGCTCTACACTTAACTTTTTGTAGACGTTTTCAAAATAACCATAACTCTCTAATGCGTTCTCATATCGCTTTGTCAGAACAGTTTGACGCACATATTTGCGGAATTGTGTACGAAAGAATTGATGATCCTGTTCTGTCTGAAATATGTTTTTGTATTGCTCCCCGAAGCTATTATCCCAATCTGCTACAAACCAAGATTCTATCTCTGGAGCAGCATAGATAAAGATAACAGGAATATCAGGGCACTCTTGTTGTAATCGAGCGATTACCTCCGTTTTATGCGCTTCCCAGTTCTGTTTATCAATATCCGCCGTTCCATCCTCTTTTATGTTCAAGAAACGTGCGTCTTTGTCATCTTCAATGAGAATAGCATCATAGACCTCTTCTTTAAAATATGATTTAGAAACAGTCTTGACGACAAAGTCAATCAAAGCCCGCCCTGTGAGACCGTTCTGATTGGCATCTATACTGGTCTTCTTGCGTCTATTTTCGATATTTGTTCTGCTTTTTCGTGGTGCATTTGGGCACAACTGAATATATTCAACCTGATTATTGATCTTACTCAAAAACATTTTCATCGAGTTAAGCTCAGTATAGCCCGCTGTAAAAAAACATGCAACCCGTTTGCCGTCTGTCATTGAGGCCACCCACCAATCACAGGGTCACCAATTCTATATAGGTCACCCAGAGTCCACTCTGTCAAATCCTCTTTCAATTCACTTGCATTTAACTGGCGAATGGATAATTTTTTAGATGGATCAAAGACAAAGATGGCAACATCCTCAGAAAGAAAACCTTGGGTGAATTCATCCAGAAAATCTGGAGAATGTGTGCTGATAAAACACTGTTGAAAACTATCGCATCGTAAGATTTCTACTGCAAGCGATTTCTGCCATGAAGGATGTAGATTCATTTCAGGCTCGTCGATGGAAAGCATCGAGATTCCACTGTCTTCTGGCAGAGTCAAGAGCAATAACAATAACAACAGGTGGACAGTACCATCACTGACTTCGGAAAGCGGAAATTCTACGCCCTGTATACATAAATTCATCCAAATTTTCCCGTTTGCGTTTGAAATCCGAATGTCTTCACAGTTGCTGACTAATCTGCGTAGTATGCGACAATAGTCCTCTTTGAAGCTAGGATTTTTCTCCTGCGCCCTTGCAAAAACATTGACAAAGTTCGAGCCATCTTTTTTGAGAGAAAGCCCATCATTCTGTTCATCTTGCATTTCTCGTATTGCTGCCAAATTAAATGCTGTACATGAGTAAGCGTAAAAACTATGAAAATACGCACGCATAGATTTGAGCACTTCACGAATATCATCACGAACAAAGGGCGAGCTAAACAGTTCTTTATGGGAAAAAAACAGCTTGTCCATTTGCAATAAAACAGACTCGTACTGATCCACATCAGCCTTCAAAAGCTTATTTGGTTTATTGGATTCGCCTGCTGTCGAAAATTTACCTTGCCCCGGAATATCGCTATGACAGCTGAAAAAATTATAGGCTTTGCTCTTGCCAGACCGTATATGTGCTGAGTCGAGAGACTCTTTCGCAATATAGTTGTCTTCTCTGAGCTTACCGACATGAGTGCGCAGTGTATATGCCACATGATTAATCCTTTTTATTTTCAAGTCGAAATTCCACACAAGCTCAAATTCAGATTGATTGTTTCGTTTATTGACAATAGAATCCCAACCATTGCGTTTCAGTTCTGACAAAAAACCTGTGGTTTCCGCATTGGGATGATTGACCATATTTGCAGCGAATGAGAGTGCGCGAATAAAATTACTCTTGCCAGCGTTATTGGCTCCGATAAGAATATTGATACGTTTAAATTCCAACTCTGGCGTAGATATGTTTCGGAAATTATCACAGCAAAAGCTTTTAATCATAATGGTTACCCTCTGTATTCTTTCATGTCCGTCTTTGCCTAAGCTTATGTTGCTTTTTTATGCAGGAAATACTATCCCCGTTATTTTGCACAGTCATGCCCTTTTGATTTGTTGTAAAGTCTATGATGCACTATGTCTTTTATGATATCACCAACGCAAAAGTCTTGCAAGTAACAAATATAAAAATGTATAGGGTTTCAGGATACTCTAAGATAATTTTTCCAATTTTTGTTCTTAGCGTATATTGGGCAGTCAGAGGGCAGAACGAAAAATAAGGAAAAGGACGAAGAATCTTGATGTAGGGGCGACCTTTGGTTGCCCCTTTTTTTCATATCTGGGTATGGTAGGGGACGATGCCCACATCGTCCCGCACAACCGTAGGGAACGGTCTTGACCGTTCCGCCAAGACGGCGGACAAATTCTTCTATATTTGTCCCTTGAATCCCTCCACCACTTCGTGGTTCCCCTCCCTTTCACAAGGGAGGTTAAAATC
>CAZSWQ010000025.1:0-19363 GCA_964611025.1 uncultured Ruminiclostridium sp. | reverse complement strand
TCGCTTACATCAAAGGCGGGATTATAGACCCCAACCCCTTGGGGGGCAACGGGTTTTTCATACCAAAGATGCGTGACTTCTTCGGCGGGTCGCTCCTCAATCGGAATCTCTGCCCCGCTCGCCATGCCCATATCAATGGTAGAAGTCGGGGCGAGCACATAGACAGGGATGCCATAATACTGCGCCAAAATTGCCACCCCGCTTGTCCCAATTTTATTCGCCACGTCTCCATTGGCAGCAATTCTATCCGCACCCACCAAGACCGCCTGCACCCAGCCCCGCTGCATGACGCTCGATGCCATATTGTCACAAATCAAGGTCGTATCAATGCCGTGGGCGGACAGCTCAAATGCCGATAGGCGCGCCCCCTGAAGCAGGGGTCTTGTCTCATCGGTGAAGACCCGAAACTGCATGCCCTGCTCTACCCCCAGATGCAAAGGTGCAAGGGCTGTGCCATATTTGGAGGTCGCCAGCTGTCCCGCATTGCAATGGGTCAAAATGCCGTCTCCGTCTTTGAGCAATGTCAAGCCGTGTAGCCCAATTTGCCGACACATTGCCGTATCTTCCGCATGAATTGCCTTTGCCTCTGCCAGCAACTGAGGACAAAGGCTGTTTTTATCCGCTTCGGGGTACTTGTCCAGCACGCTTGCCATGCGATTCAGTGCCCAAGACAGATTGACCGCCGTTGGGCGGGCAGATGCCAAATATGCCTGTTGTTTGGCAAAACCCGCACGGAAGCCCTGCGGGTCTTCTGCTTCCACACGTAGGGCGGCGAGGTAGATGCCATAGGCGGCGGCAACCCCAATGGCAGGTGCGCCCCGCACACGCAGGCGATAAATCGCCTCGAACAGTTCCTCGGGTGTTTGCAGAGACAGCATCACCAGCTCCTGCGGAAGCAGGGTCTGGTCTAGGATACGCAGGGCGGGCAAGCTCTCATCAAAGGCTACTGTGGGATAGGACAAAATGCGTTCAGACATGAAAAACCCTCATTTCACAAGTATTTTCTTCAGTATAGCACAAAAAAACAGAGAACGGAAAAAAATCCGTTCCCTGTTTTATACGATTTTTTTGCAGTCAAAAGGCAATTTTCATTGCCAAGGCGATGTAGCAGAGTAAAATGGCAATGGGTGTATAGATATACCGACCCGTGTAATACCAAAGCTTGCCCTGTTTTTTGCTGCCACCTTGGTTGATGGCATCGAGAATATCGTCTTTTTTCATGACCCAGAACCAAGAAATTGCCCCCAGACAAGCCCCGATTGGAATGATATAAATCGAGACGATGTCCATCCAAGGTCCCCACTGGAAAATGGCTTCCATATTCAAGCCAAATCCCAGACAGACCACGCAGAGGAGAATGAGCACATAAGAACGCTTGAGCTTGGGGAAAACGTGCAAGAGGGATTCTGCCACGGCTTCAAACATATTCTGCAAGGAGCTGATGCCAGCAAAAATCATGGCGACGTAGAGAATGATGGCGAAAATCTGACCCAGTGGAATATCCTGCAAGATGGTGGGCAGGGTGACGAACAGCAGACCAGGGCCTGCGCCCACATCGAGATGATAGGCGAAGCAGGCGGGAATGATGACCAGTGCGGCAATGAAGGCGGCGATGGTATCAAAAATGGCGGTGTGACGGGATACGCCCATGACGTCTTCCTCAGGGCTGAGGTAAGAGCCATAGACAATCATGCCGCTGCCCGTGATGGACAGGGAGAAAAATGCCTGCCCCATTGCCCAAACCCAGACCATGGGGTCAAGCAGGGCTTCCCACTGGGGGAAGAACATAAAGCGGTAGCCCTCGGCGACATTGGGCAACATGGAAACACGAATCGCCAAAATCACAAAGATAACGAAAAACACAGGCATCATGATTTTGTTGGTTTTTTCGATGCTCTTTGCACCCAGAAACAGGGTCAAGAGCGTCCCGATGACCACGACAATGTGGAAGGGAATGACAGAATGGGGTGTCAGGGAGAAGCCCTCAAACCAGCTCTGCGTATCGACGTCCATGAGCACACCCGTCAGAGAACCAATCAGGGCTTTGAGCACATAAGAAACGATGACAGCATAGCCGATGGCAATACACATCGAACCAGCCAAGGGCAAATAGGCGAGTACGCCCCCCGCTTTGCCCATTTTGGGGCTGCGGGTGCTCCAAGCGTGGTGATATGCCCCCAAAGTGCCTGTCTGTGCCTTGCGTCCGATGGCAAATTCTGCGGGCAAGCCCACATAGCTGAAAATAAAAATACAAATCAGGTAGGCGACGAGAAACGCTCCGCCCCCGTTGAGTCCCAATTTACTGGGAAAGCCCCAGACATTCGCCATGCCGACCGCTGAGCCGACAGACGCTAAGATGAAGCCCCAGCGACTGTGAAAGCCACGGGATTTCTTTTTATTGGTCTGTTCCAAAACAGATTCCTCCTCTAAGATGTTGCGTCGTTTGGACAAACCTGCTGTGTGGTTTCTCTCTCTCTGGACGCAAAAATAAGACAAACACTCAATTTGCCGATTTAAAGTATATCATCTTGTGGCACTTTGTCAAGTGCCGTGGCAGAGTCTTTGCAAAAGGAGGTCTGTTTTTCGTGGTCGTAGGGGACGATGCCCATATCGTCCCACACCCACCGCCCACATCGTGCTTAGATGTCCAATTCGCCCAGCAGAAAGCCCACCAGAGAAAGTGCCGTCACCGCCGCCGTCTCACAACGCAAAATGCGTTTGCCAAGGGACAGGGCGGGCACACCCGCCTCTAAGAGTGCCTGACATTCTTTTTCGCTGAAGCCCCCCTCGCTCCCAATGAGGATACCCGCACTTTGTACCCTCTCCAGAGACAAGTCCTTGAGGGCAAGGGTGGCATGTTCGTAGAAAAAGAGGTTCGTCTCCTGCTGGGGCAAATCCGCCAGAACTTCTGCAAAGGTAAAAATCCGCTCGACAAAGAGGGCTGTACTGCGTCCGCACTGTTTCGCCGCTTCACCTGCAATTTTTTGCAGACGTTGGCGTTTGTTCTCGTCCCGTTTGCTCTTTTGTGCTACGCAAAACTCACTGACAAAGGGCACAAGTTTGCTTGCCCCCAGCTCGCAGGCTTTTTGCACCACAAATTCCAATTTATCCTGCTTGGGCAGTGCCATATAGATGACCAAGTGTTTGCTGGGATTGGCGGGGTTTTTTTCCGAAGACAAAATCGTGCAAGTGATGCTGTCTTCTGCAATCGTCTCGACACGGGCAAGATGGTCATAACCCGTATCATCGCACAAAATGACCTCCTCGCCCACTTGCACACGGACAACTTTCCGCAGATGCACAGCATCTTGCCCCTCAATGATGGCTTGTTCCCCCAGACGGGCAGTCATAAAATAACGGTGTGCCATAAAAATACCGTTCCTTTCTGGATTTTGATGAAAATTTCATAGAAAAAAGGCTGAAACCCAGAGTGGATTCCAGCCTTTTGCTTGTTTGATTGTGAAACAATCAGACGAAGGAATGATTAGTCACGCACCAGACGAGCGGTGTCCAGTGCAATCATCAATTCTTCGTTGGTGGGGATGACGAAAATCAGACCCTTGGAATCGTCTGCGGACACGATGGATTCCTTACGGGTGTCATTCTTAGCCGCATCAATCTTAAAGCCCATGAATTCCAGACCTTCCATGATTTTTGCACGGATGATGGGGGAGTTTTCGCCCACGCCTGCGGTGAAGATGATGCCATCTGCACCACCCATAGCAGCCGCACCAGAGCCGATACGCTTGGTGACCTTGTAGCAGAAGATGTCCATTGCCAGTTCTGCTCTTTCGTTGCCTTCGGCTGCTGCCTTTTCCAAGTCACGGAAGTCGGAGGAAACACCAGAAATACCCAGCATGCCAGATTCCTTATTCAGGACGTTGGCGACACGTTCGGTGCTGTAACCACGCACACGAGCGATGTAGTCGATGATGGAGGGGTCGATTGCACCGGAACGAGTGCCCATGGGCAGACCATCGGTGGGGGTCAGACCCATGGAGGTGTCAACGGACTTGCCGTACTTAATGGCACAGGTGGAAGAACCATTGCCCAAGTGGCAGGAGACCAGACGCAGTTCTTCAACAGGACGACCAGCCATTTCCGCAGCACGCTGGGAAACATAAGCATGGCTGGTGCCGTGGAAGCCGTAACGACGCACCTTGTTTTCGGTGTAGTAACGGTAGGGCAGGGCATACATGAATGCCTTTGCGGGGATGGTCTGGTGGAAGGCGGTGTCGAAGACAGCGACCATGGGGGTATCAGGCATAACGTCCTGACAAGCCTTGATGCCCGTGATGTTTGCGGGGTTGTGCAAGGGAGCGAGGGGGATACAATCTTCAATGCCTTTGATGACCTTGCGGTCGATGACAACGGAAGATGTGAAGTCTTCGCCGCCGTGAACGACACGGTGACCGACAGCGTCGATGTCCTTGATGTCAGAGATGACACCGTAGTGGTTGTGGGTCAAGAGCGCCAGCACCTGCTGGATGGCTTCTTCGTGGGTGGGCATATCGACATCTGCGTCGAATACGTCCTTGCCGGTGGGGGTGTGCTTCAAGTGACCGTCGATGCCGATTCTTTCGCAAAGACCCTTTGCGAGAACTTCACGGGTGTCGGGGTCCATCAACTGATACTTCAGAGAGGAACTGCCTGCATTGATAACCAAAACTTTCATAGTACATATGCACTCCTTATTTCCAATTTTCTCCTTGCAAGTGCTTGCTTGCTGGATTAAAATACACCTATATTTTAGACTATTTTTCCGAAAAGAACAACCTCTTTTTCACAAAACAATATTTTTTCTTTTCAAGGAGGGTTTTTCCATGAAATGCTTGGGTATTATCTCTGAATATAATCCCTTTCACACGGGTCATGCCTATCATATTGCCGAAAGTCGGCGTATTTTGGGCGAGACGACCGCTGTCATCTCTGTCATGAGTGGAAATTTTGTCCAGCGGGGCGACAGTGCCCTTGCGGATAAATGGACACGCACACGTCTTGCTCTGGCGGGCGGGGTGGATTTGGTCTTGGAGTTGCCCACACCTTGGGCAACCGCTTCGGCGGAGGGCTTTGCACTGGGTGCTGTGCATTTGTTGAGCACAACGGGGGTGGTGGATGTTCTCTCGTTTGGGAGCGAAGGGGGAGACCTTGCGTCTTTGTGCTCGCTTGCCCGTGCTCTGGACGGCGAGGACTACCAGCAGATTTTACAAGTGCAGTTGTCCCAAGGTGTCTCCTTTCCCGTTGCCCGTGCCCGTGCCATGCACGACCTGTTGGGCGAGGAGGCAGAGGCACTACAGACCCCAAACAACAACTTGGGCATTGAGTACCTGCGGGCGATAAAACACCTGCACAGCCCCCTACAGGCACTCACCGTGCAACGTCAGGGGGTCGCCCACGACAGCCACGACAGCCACCCCCAATTTCTCTCAGCCTCTCAACTGCGTCAGCGTCTGTTACAAGGTGACACGGCACATCTTTGCCCCTATCTCACAGAGGATGCCATTGGGCTTTTGCAAAAAACGGGGCTTGCTTCTTTGCAGTTTGCCCAGCGGGGGGTCTTTGCCCGCCTGCGCAGCATGACAAAAGACGATTTTTTGCAGTTGCCCGATTGCAAGGAGGGCTTGGAAAATCTGCTCTACAAAGCCTGTCGGGAGAGCAGTACACTGGAAGCTCTCTATGCCAGCATCAAATCCAAACGCTACACCCATGCCAGAATACGTCGTCTGGTGCTCTCGGCATTTTTGGGCATCACAGCCCCCCACGGACTGCCCCCCTATTTGCGGGTGCTGGGCATGAACGAGCGGGGCAAGCAACTGTTAAAAGAGATGAAACAAACCGCAACCCTGCCCATACTGAGCAAAGCCAGCCATGTCCGCAAGCTCTCCCCAGAGGCACAAGCCGTCTTTGCCCAAGAAGCCCAATGTACCCTGCTCTTTGACCTCTGCCGTGCCGAATTTGGCAAAACGGATTTCCCCAGCGAATACAGCCAATCCCCCGTACAAAGCAGGTAAATCCGTGGCAAAAACACAAAAACGGGAAACGCAAAAAAGCGTTTCCCGTTTTTTTTCTATCAATCCCAAAGGAGGGTCATGCGTTTGTCTTGGTTTGGCATGATGGTTTCTGCTTCCACCATAGCCTTGCGGAGGTGGTCAATGAATTTTCCCTCATACCTTTCTTCGACAGACTGGATGTAGTCTTCTTTGACCGTGCCATCCCAGAGGGCGACCGTGTATAGTTTGGTTTCGTCTAGGGGTGTGCCGTCCGCTAAGGTCACGTCGCTGACCCGCTCGCCCAGTGGTTTCCAAGGGGCAACGGTGGCACACAGACCCGAAAGGGCATAGACACTACCCAAGGCATCGCCCTCTTTGCGTAGGGGGTCATTGAGGGCATCTAGCACTTGCTTGCCCGTCATCTGCACACGTTGCAGGGTGCTGTCATTGGACAGGGAACGCAGGAGCAAATTCCGCACGGTGGATTCCGTCATATCCCCTGCAAATATCCGCATCAAATTGCCCCGATAGACGCTGTTGTGGAGCACCAGTGCAAGGTCTGCATCGGTGGTCTCACGGAAGACATCAGCGAAATATTCACTGGTCTCTAGGACGGTGAAATCCGCCCCTGCCTGTGCCAAAACGGGTTGGCTTTCGTTTTCCTCGCCCTGTAAGACCGCCTTGTGTACTGCATCAAAATGTGCCATGGCTTCTTGGTCGCTCATCTCGCCCTTGACGATGGCGAGTATGTCCTGCCGAATGACAGAAAAAGAGGCATACTCAGCGGGAATTTTTTCGGGGCTGAAGTGCATGAGACTGAAAATTCTGCCATCTTTCTGGGCACTTTGTATGGCGGGGTCTACGATGTGCGTCTCGTCGTTGTTGTCCACCAGACTACTGACCATCATGGAATTGTTGGTGTAGGTGTCCTGTGCTTCCTTGGTGCTGAGAAATGCCAAGAGACGTTGCAGGGCATCTTCCTCGGCGTCGGTGTGTTCTTTGATGGGCTTGCCGATGCAGTAGGTGAGATTTTCAATCATGAACCCTGCCTGACCATCGGTGGAGGGGTAGGGCATGACACCAAAATCAAAGTTATCTCCGTGTAAGACGGTCAGATTGGACGAGGGGAGCATGGCGAGCTTCCCTGTGACAAATTCTTCGGTCATTTGGGTGGCACTGTAGGAAAAATCTGCTTCGGTCAAAAGCCCGTGTTCCATCAGCTGATGCAGGAGTGCATAGGCGGGTTGCATATGCTCGGCATAGGTCGCATTGCCCTTGAGAAATTCGTTGTACCAAGTGCGGTTTTCCACCCCTGCGAAGTGCTCTCCATAGAGGAAACCCTGCAAATTGCTCAAAAATGCCCCTTGGTACTTGGCATTGGGCTTCCAAGGGAGCACCGCCCCTTGGGTATCTTCTGTGATTTGGTCGCAGAGGCTGAGAAATTCCGCAAAGCTCTGGGGTTCTTGCCAGCCGTATCGGTCAAAAAGGGTTTTGTTGTAGTGGATAGAGGTCAATTCGGAGGGGCTGGGCAGGGAATAAATTTTGCCATCTCTGGCACACTGGTCTAGGTAGGTGGTCTTGTAGAGACTGACCACGGGATTGGCGGTCAAGTCCTCAAAATACTGTTCCATGGGGACGGTTTTGGTCAACTGAAAAGACACAATCATGAGGTCAGGGCGGGCGCCTTTTTCCAAGAGAGTCACCCAAGGTTTTTCCCAGCCATCGCCCCCGACAATGTCTTGGACAACAATTTGCACATCTGGGTTTTCTTCCATGAAGCGCGCCAACATGGGTTCGATATTCGAGCCAACATTGACCACGGTGAGCACGGTTTTTTCTGGGTCGATTTTCTCATAGCTTACAATTTCATTGTCGGTACAGAAGCGTTGTAAGGTGGCTGCTTTTTGGGCTTCTTTTTCTTGTTCTGCTAGGTCTTCGGGGGTCTGGTGGGTACAGCCCGCCACAAAGAGCAAGCAGAGA
The DNA here is from genome assembly GCA_964611025.1 of uncultured Ruminiclostridium sp. Taxonomy (GTDB): domain Bacteria; phylum Bacillota; class Clostridia; order Oscillospirales; family Oscillospiraceae; genus Evtepia. The sequence continues at coordinate 11,393 of CAZSWQ010000025.1, read as the reverse complement.
CAGAGGGCAAAGATACGTTTCATAGATGCGGACTCCTTTTCTCTCAATCAATCCCAAATGAGGGTCATGCGTTGGTCGTAGCTGGGGGCAATGGGGCTATTGCTGAGGATGCTCTCCCGCAGGTGGTCGATGAATTTTCCCTCATAGGTCTGTTCCACTGCTTGGATGTAATCTTCTCGGATTGTGCCCTCCCAAGCAGCGACGGTATAGATTTTATTTTCTTCAATGGCTGTGCCGTCGGGCAGGGTGACGCTTTGGACTTTTTCGCCCATCGGATGCCAAGGGGCAACCGTACAATGCAGACCAGAGACGGCATAGACGCTTTCCCGTATGGCGGTCTCGTTGTACATGGCATCGTTTAAAACATCCAGCAGTTGCCTGCCCGTCATGCGGACTTTTTGCAAGTGGCTGTCATTTTCCAGAGAACGCAAAATCAGATTGCTCAGTGTCGATTCTGTGATATCCCCCGCAAACATCCGCATCAAATTGCCCCGATAAGCACTGTTATTCAGCATCAAGGCAACATCTGCCCCCGTGGTCTCACGGAACATATCGGCAAAATATTCACTGGTCTGTAAAATCGTAAAGTCTTCTTTCGCTTGGGCAAGCACCGCAGGGGGCTTGCTCTCTGTCCCCTGCAAGATGTTTTTGTGTTGCTCATCGAAATGTGCCATGGCGTCCTCGGTGAGCATCTCTCCCTTTACCACGGCTAAGATGTCCTCTTGCAAGATGGAAAAAGCGGAATAATCGGCAGGTGCGTTGGGGGGATTGAAATTCATGACACTGAAGATTCTGCCCTCCTCTTGGGCTTGGTACAGGGCAGGGGGCAAATTACGGATGGCGTCGTTGTTGTCCACCAGACTACTGACCATGACGGAATGGTAGGTGTAAATGTCCTGTGCTTCTTTGGTGCTGAAAAATGCCAAGAGACGTTGCAGGGCATCTTCTTTTTCTTTGCTCTGTTCCTTGATGGGTTTGGCAATGCAGTAGCTCAAGTTTTCCATCATGAAGCCCGCTTTTCCGTCGGTAGAGGGGTAGGGCATGAGGTCAAAGACATGGTCTTCTTCGGGGAATTTGTTGTTGGTGGAGCAGGCGAGCATGGCGATTTGCCCCGTGCGGAACTCCTCAAAGAGCTGGGTGGCACTGTAAGAAAAATCTGCTTCGGTCAAAAGTCCATGTGCAATGAGCTGGTCGACAATCTCGTAAGCGGGTTGCATGTGTTCGGAGAAGGTGACATTGCCCTTGAGAAATTCGTTGTACCAAGTGCGGTTTTCGACCCCTGCGAAGCGTTCGCCGTAGAGGAAGCCCTGCAAACTGGGGATGAAGGCATTGCTGTATTTTGCGTTTGGCTTCCAAGGGCAAATTGTGCCCTGCGTGTCACGGGTGATTTGGTCGCAGAGGGCGAGAAATTCCTCGAAGCTCTGGGGTACGTTCCAGCCGTATTGTGCAAAGAGGGTTTTGTTGTAGTGCATGGTGGTCAAGCTGGAGGGGCTGGGCAGGGCATAGACCTTGCCATCGACAGCACACTGGGTCAAGTGGCTGCTCTGGTAGCGGTTCAGCACGGGGTTGGCGGTCAAGTCCTCGAAATAGTCTTGCATGGGGACGTTGTTGGAGAGCAGAAATGAAATCATCATAAGGTCAGGGCGATATCCTTGGTTCATCCAGTCCACCCAAGGACGTTCCCATTGGTTTCCGCCTGTGATGTCCAGCATGATGATTTGAATATCGGGGTTGGCTTCCATGAAGGCATCCACCATGGGCTGCAGGTTAATTGCACCGACTTTGCCCAGTGTCAAAATGGTTTTTCCTTTTTCGGGGCGGTCGTAGGTGAAAATTTCGTTCTTTGCACAGAAAACGTCTGTTTCTATGTTTGGCTGGGAACAGCCTGCCACAAAGAGCCAAAGCAGACATACGCCGAGGGGCACAATGCGTTTCATAGCGGGGTTATTCTCCTGTTCTGTGTGATTGTTCTATGGCTTGGGTGGTTTCACGGATGATTTCCTCCAAGACCAAGGGCTTTGCGATGTGTCCATTCATGCCCGCAACACGGGCTTTTTCCACGTCTTCGGCAAAGACGTTGGCGGTCATGGCGAGGATGGGAATGGTTTTTGCCTGTGGGTGGGTGCTTTGGCGGATGTTGTGTGCCGTGACGTAACCGTTCATATTGGGCATTTGAATATCCATATAGATGAGGTCATAGTGGTCTTTGGATTGGAGGAATTTTTCCAAGCCGATTGTGCCGTCGTCGGCAAAGTCCACGGTCAAGCCAATGCTCTGCAAAATGCGTCGGGCAATGGTCTGGTTCAGCTTGTGGTCTTCGCAGACCAAGGCATGCTTGCCCGCAAAGAGCGTTTGCTTGGCGGCGGGTGTGGCTTTTTTGTGGGTTTGCACCTGTGCGGTTTTCTCAAAGGGCAGGCGGATGGTGAAGGTGCTGCCCTTGCCTTGCACGCTCTCACAGCTTATCGTCCCGCCCATGGCGGTCACGAAGCTCTGGCAGATGGACAGCCCCAGCCCCGTGCCCTCGATTTTGTTTGCGTCCTCGTTGTCGGAGCGCATGAATGGCTCAAAGATGTGTTTTTGGACTTCTGCACTCATGCCAATGCCCGTGTCACGGATGACGAACTGCAGCTCGATGCCGTTGGCTTGGGTGCTGGGCAAAGGCTCTGCGGAGAGGGAAACCTCGCCCAGCTCGGGGGTGAATTTCACGGCATTGTTGATGACGTTGATGAGAATTTGCGTGAGTTTGAGCTTATCGCCGAGGACGCTGATGTCCTTGAGGGCATCGTAGGAAGCGGAAAAGGACAGGGCTTTGTTGCGACAGAGGGGCTGTATCATCTCGACCACATTGGAAAGGGTATCTTCCAGAGAGAAGGGGGCATGTTCCAGCGTGGTTCTGCCACTTTCGATACGGCTCATGTCCAAAATATCGTTGATGAGACGCAGGAGGTGGTGGGCGGAGCTTTTGATGGTCTGGAGGTATTGTTCCTGTTCCTGTGGTTTGTCACGGTTTTCGATGGCAAAATCGGTCATGTTGATGATGGCATTCATGGGGGTGCGGATGTCGTGGGACATATTGGAGAGGAATTGCGTTTTGGCACTGTTGGCACTGTCCGCCATGTGCAGGGCGAGGAGCAATTTTTCCTCACGTTTTTTGTCTCGGGTCACATCGTTGACAATGACCACACATTCATTGTTTTCTTCCTCCGCATCGGGATACAGACGCAGGACAAAATAGCGTTCTTCCCCTTCCACGGAAAAATAGGGGATGAACTCCGAAATAAATTCGGCTTTGCCATCCCATTTCATGAGTTCTTTGTTGATGCCAGCCATGGTCTTGTTGATGTGACCTTCTGCATCGGTGATTTGGTACATGCCTTTTTTGTGCTCGATGCGGAAGGTGTCTGTGTGGATGATGTCTTTTGCGTTGCTGGAGAGATAAAAAGGCAAGCCACCCTGCATGGGTGTCAGGGCGAAGGCATTTCTGGTCTGGTTGACCATCAAGTCCATCATGCGGTTGCGGGATTGAATGTCTTGGTTGTATTTGGCGGTGCGTTTGCGGTAGAGCAGGACAAAGAGAAGCCCGCCCAGCACCAAGAAGCCCAGCAAGATGATGGCACACAGACTGGCGATGAAATGGGAAAAATTCTGGCTCGCCTGATTGACCGCATCGGCGGAAATGATGTAAAACAGACGCCAGACACCCTCCTGCATCTCGATGGGATTGCAAATGGCATAATAGCTCCCCTCGTCATCAAAGATGTAAAAGGCACAGGTTTCGTCCAAGGGAACTGTGCCGTCAAAGTCATGCTTGCAGATGATGGGTTCGGCTTTTTTGTCCTCGAAAAAGGTGTAGGCATTGTAGAGCATGGGGGCATTGTTGGCGGTGGTCTGGCTGATTTTTGAGCCGTTGGCTTGTGTGAGATAAATATACGCACTGTCATGGAAGGCGGTAATATCCATTCTGTCCAAGAAGGTCTCCAAATCCTCCACCACGGAAATGCCCACAAGGGGTGCGCCTTTTAAGGTCAACTGGCTCTCAAAGGTGAGGGTGTAAGTGACGGTGGATTTCATGATGGCCATGTCCCGCCCGCCCTGTGCCATGGCATTATAAATCAAATCGGCTGCGAGGTCGTTGTGTTTGCTTTGGGCTCTGGTGGTGAGCGTAAAGCCGTCTTGGTTGTATACAATCATATTTTGCAGTTCATAAATCTCGCACAGCTCTTTCAAATATTGCACCAGCTGTTCGTCGCTCTGATAATTGAAGACCGACAAGCCACTGACAATGGCCTCGGCAATGTTCCAGTTGTAGGTGATTTCCTCTTTGATATTGCCTGCAATTTGAGAGCTGATTTCCAAGAGGTGATTGGCACTTTCTTGTTTGACGTTTTCGTCGTATTGTCCGATGAGGTGGTAGCTGGAGGTGGCGGTAAGAAGAACAATCAGGAGCAGGCTGGCAATGAAGACAATGCGCCACCTATCTTTTTTGTTCACTTTGCTCATGGGTGGACATACCTCGTTTCTTGATTTCCGTGCAGAGGGTGCTGTAGAGGGCATTGGTCTGGATGGGTTTGGACAAGTGGGCATTCATGCCAACAGAGATGCTTTTTTCCACGTCTTCCACAAAGGCATTGGCACTCATGGCGATGATGGGAATGGTTTTGGCATCGGGGCGGTCAAGCTTGCGTATGGTGGCACTGGTGGTCAAGCCGTCCATGACGGGCATACGGATATCCATCAAAATGGCATCAAAATAACCCGCTTCGTGGGCACAGAAGGTCTCCACCCCGATTTGTCCATGTTCCGCTGCAACCACCGACATACCCACACTTTCCAGAAGTTTTTTTGCCAATTTGACATTGAGGGCATGGTCTTCACAGAGCAAAATGCGTTTGCCCTGCAAAATCTCAGCCGATACTTGGGTGGTTTTGGCTTTGCTGGGGCGGGGCATTTGCACCATCTTGGGAAAGAGCTGTATGGTGAAGGTCGTGCCCTTGCCCAAACTGCTCTCACAGTGGATGCTGCCGCCCATGAGTTCGATGAGACGTTTGGCAATGGTGACACCCAGCCCAGTGCCCGTCTCGTTGGCGATGATGTCACTGTGTTCCTGCTCGAAGGCGACAAAAAGACGGTTTTTGATGAAATCTTCGCTCATGCCTATGCCGTTGTCACGGATGGTGATGGTGTGGGGCACATGTCCGTTTTGGTCTGGTTGACCCACATCGAGACGACACTCGACAAAGCCCCCAGTCGGTGTGAATTTGATGGCATTGCCGATGAGGTTGACAAAGATTTGTTGCAGACGCATTTTATCAAACTCGACCATGGCATCAATGGGTCTTTCGTTCAGAATGCGAAGGTCTACCCCTTTTTCCTCTGCCTTGGGTTGGAGCATGTTACGCATGCACTGTTCAAAATCGGGGTAGTCGTATGGCTCAGGATGCAATTTCAATTTGCCCTCCTCGATTTTGCCCATGTCCAGTACGTCATTGATAAGCCCCAGCAGATATTGCCCCGATTCTTTGATGTGATTGAAATAGATACACTGGTCGGGCGTGGGGGCTTCTTGCAAGCCGATGTCGGCAAAGCCTAAAATGGCATTCATGGGGGTGCGCATGTCGTGGCTCATGCGGGCAAGGAAGGCGGTTTTTTCCACGCTCGCCTCCTTGGATTTTTCTAGGGCAAGACGCAGGGCTTCTTTCGCCTGCAATTCTTTTTGATAGATGTCGGTGATGTCACTACGGCTGTAAATGATTTTGCTTGTGTCGTGGTTGAGGTAGGAAAATTGCCAGTGTTTTCGCCGTTTTTCGCCGTTTTCCCAGATGGTAAAGGTGCAGTGGTGAGAAGTTTTCCTTTCCAGTTGCTGAATCAGATAGGGGATTTCCATGACACGGCACATTTCCTCTGCTTCGCCTTCTAGGGCATAGGTATTGGAGAAATAGTGCAGACCGAGGGTATAGGGCCAACGGGGCTGTATGCCGTATTTTTCTCTTTCTTCCTTGGTCTGGAGCAGTGCCCCTTGGTCACTGCTGAGCGTGGTCACAGCAATGTCACTTTCGATGTCTAAAACGGCGACCAAATCAAAATTGCTGTTGATGATGTGGTTGGTGATGCGACTGAGCTCCCGCTCGTTTGTGATGTCATAGGTATAACCCAGACCGTAATATTCCCCGTGTATGGGATAGTCCAGACATTTCAGGATACTTCTTGCCCAAATTTTCTGCCCATATTTGTTCAGACGCTGGTATTCATGGCTGAGTGATGTGCCCGTTTGGCTGGCACGGCGGACATTTTCGACGTTATAAATGGCTTGAAAGCGTTCCACTTCTCCTGTACCAATGGCGGTCTTGGTCAGCATCTTCAAAAAAGTTTCGAGGCTGGTTTCGTTGGGGAAGATGGGCACGGGCATGCCATAGGGCTTGTGGTCGATGACGCAGGACTTTGAAATATTCATTTTAACCATGCCAATGAGATTGCTCTCGTCGGTGTACATGTCGTATTCCAGTTCCTCAAATGCCCGCAGTGCGGAGAGGTTTTTTTTCTGTCCTCGTTCCATTTCTGTGATGTCCACAAAGGTGATGAACAGCTCTTTTTCGTCGTTGGAGTCCTTGTGCATGATGGCCTTTGCCAAAAAGGTCTGTGTGCCGTGGGGCTTGACCTCATGATACTTGATTTCTTTGACCTCGCCGACCTCGCAACTGAGTAGTGTCTGGGTGAAGCTCTCCCGTTCGTCTTCACGGACATAGTTGATGAGCTTGTTTTGGAATTTTTCATGCAAATCTGCTTCGGTGTGGCCATCCATGCTGAGAAAGAGGTGGCTGTGGAAAAGGATGGGGAAACCCGCTTTGGCGGAGCATTTGACAAAGGCAGATTGCATGGTGTCATTCATCATTTGCAAATCAATTTTGCTCTCGACTGTTTCAGTTATGTCTTCGTATTGGGCATAGACGGTGGCAGTGCCGTCGGTGTGTTGGACGATATTGGCAGTGAGCTTGAGGTAGATATAGTGTCCCTTTTTGTCGTTGAATATCCGATAGGTGTGCTGGTGAACCCCCCCGATTTGTAACCAATGATGGATGGTTTTCCAGAGCAAATCGTTGTCCTCTGGGTGGACATTGGCATCATAGACGGCGTGTTTGACCAAATTGCGGTGTTCTTCGGAATAGCCCAAAATATCAAAAAAATGTTCGTTGTGGTGCAGGGGGGTGATGGTTTTTCCGTCATAGGCATAGACCACAATGCCACAGGGGATTTGTTCTACAATTTTTCGGCTGATTTGTTTGTTTTCTTCTTCGATGTGATTTTTTTCGGTGATATCTCGGATATATTCGATGTGGGCTTCTTCCCCGCACCATTCGATGAGAGAACCTGTCATTTCAAAGGTCTTTCCATATTTGGGGTTGGTAAATTCTCTGACGCTGTGCTCTCCCTGTTTGAGTTCGTGTAGGCGACAAAAGGTACAGGGGGTATCGCTGTCGTTGAATAATTTGTGACAGGTTTTGCCCTTGTAATCTATGCCAAAGAGCTTGCCCCATTTGAGGGCGGTTTCGTTGATGTATAACAGTTCATGAGACGCTACACGGGTCACATAAACGCCAGTATTGGACTGTTCAATGATTGCTTGGAATGTATTCATCATGACTGATTTCTCCTCCATATGTTTTTTGTGTCCCCGTGCAGGCAGGAAAAAGAAAACGGTATCCACGCAGATAGACGCTTCTTTTCCCCAGACTTCTATTTGCGTATATAGGTATATATACTGACAGTATACGACCAATTGAGCCAAAAATCAACAGCAGACTTTGTGACAATGTGCAAGTGCCAATACCCCCACATGTGTGGGGGTATTGGCACTGACTGTGTCTATTCTTGTTTGGATTTACTGACGACGTTCCACCTGAACACCAGCGGGCAAGGCATCGGTGTCGACGCTGACGGTATAATCGCTGTAGGCTCTTGCCAAATCCACTTCCTCACGACGTTGGACAGAAACGGTCTCAAAGAGCTTGTAGGCGGGGGCACAGCCCATGGCATTGTCATGCTTGAAAATGATGAGTTCCCGCACCGCCATGTTGCCACGGGTCGCACTGCGGTCGTGCTCGAACATGTTCAAGATGGCTTCCCAGAGCAGAGCCAAGTCGTCTTCCGAAAAACCCGTGACCTTGCTGGCAAGGTTGGCGGAGACATAGCCCTCGCAACGGTACAAGCCGTAGGGGACAATGTACTTGTTGCCCATGGTATTTTTCTTGTCCTCGGCATCGGCTTCGGTGGTGACGGCACAACGGGTGACGGTGATTTCTTGGGGCATGATGGGGTCGATGCTGCGGGCAAAGCCCAACTGCACAGGGCCTCTCACCTGCCCGCAATTCAAAGAACCCTTGACGAAAGTGGTCATGACCGCCCCAAAAGTGCGGATGTCAAAGAAATTATCGCACATAAAGGCACAGATTTTTTCGTCCAAATCCTTGTCTTTTTTCTTTGCGCCCTTGATGTCCTTGGGGTCGACCTCAAACTCTGCCAATGCTTCGGCATCCTTGCTGTTGAGGGTCTGCCCTTCTTGGATGTAGATGCGGTGTCTCGTTTCGCCTTCTTTTGCCAGAGAGACATAGTTGCGGATTTTACGCTTGAGGCAGACATCAGTGACCAGACCCAGATTGCTTTCCAAATCGGTGCGGGGCATGTTGCCTGCGTCGGGGTCGCCGTTGGGGTTGCCGTTTTCCACATCGAACAAAATCACAAATTCGTAGCGGTTGCGGATGGCATTTTCATGCTGAACATTCATCTTAATTCTCCTCCTTGTTGAGCGGTTCGGTTTGCTTATCGTCTTTTTTGCGGTAGCGTTTTTGGGTTTCGTGGTAGTAGCCGAGATAGAAAATGCCTTGGTCTTCTGCACCCAGACGTCTGGGAAGGCTTTGGGTCAATCGCTCCATCAAGTGCCCCATTTGCTTGTCGAAATGGATGCCCAAGCCTTTGTCCATTTTTCTCAAATGTGCTTTGGCGAGTTTGACGATGACGGGGAAAATCCGCGCGGGTGTGGTGCTTGCCGAGATAAAATATTTATCCTTGATGGTGTTGACATTGCTTGCGCTCTCTTGGATGTTTGCCAAAACGGAAAACAGTCTGCCCAGAACATAGGGCACGTAGTTGGTGTTTTCGTTCAAATCCACGTGTAAGACCTCCTCATAGTTTGTGGTGTTACGCAACAAATAGGCTTTGATGATAGCGGCTTTGCGATAGGAAATATCTCGTTCTGCACGGAGACGCAGGAGGATATTTTGGTACAGGGTGCTGGGGTAGCGTGTACCCATCAAAATGGCACGGATGGTGTCTCCTGTCATTTGTGGGGAGGGGGTGGCATTTTTGCTCTTGCGGTTGACGGTCTCCCGCAGGAGGGCATACAGAGAAATGACTGTGTTCTTGTCTTCGAAGCTGGGTCTGCATATATCCAGACGCTGGTAATGGGCATGCAGATGTTCCAGAAAGTTGCCAAAGGAATTTTGCAGGAAAAAACGGACGGACAGGCGGGCAGCATTGGGGGAAAGCCCCAGCACAAAAAACCGTTCTTGTTTGATTTCTGGTATTTTATCCCAATTCAATGCACCGCCTGTGCAAACGGCTTTGACAATGGTCAGCAGTTCGCTTTCCAATTCAATGGTATCCTCAGTGGATTTTTGTTGGGGTTCTTCTGCGGGGACTTCCCCATCTGTCGCTTTTCCAAAGACGTTTTGATAGAACGGGTTGCCACGTTCTGACCAGAAAACCATGGTCGTCTCCCCGAAGGTACGGGAATATTTGCCCCAGCCCTGTGCGTCTTTTTGGGCGAGCAGGTAGTTGAGGGCGGTGGTGTAACCAAAGGCGACAGAAGCACTCATGGGGGCGTTGAGGTTTTGCTCTTTGCCGTAGGAACAGGCAGCAGGGGCATTGAAGGAGACCAAGGCAGCCCCGCTGGACTGTGCACCAAAAACCCCTTTGATGCTGGGGTGGATTTTCTGGGCTTCGACCAGTTCACCCGTCACCAGACAGCGCATGGGGTTTGGCTGGTCTTTTGTCTGCTCTTTTTTCTGGTCTTCTGCGTCTTCTTTTTTGGGGGTTTCTGGATTGCTCCAGTGCTTGTCCCAAGCATCGGCAATTTCCTTGACCTCGTGCACGCCATGCAATCCAAAGGTAAAAATGAGATTCGCACTCTTTTCCAAGTCATCCCAGACGCTTTGTGGCTCTACATTGGAGTCTTCCAAAATTTCCATGAGTTGTGTACTGGCGGTTTCTACGTTCCAATTGGTGAAAAATTGCACCAAGGCTTGGGCTGCTGGACTTTTGATGCCACTGAGCAAGTGCAGGTGGAGGGTTTTGGCTGCTTCAAAATAGCGTTTGGCACGGTCTTTGGCTTTTTCCTGTTCGGCTTCGCTGGCATTTTTTTTGTTGCCATCGGGCAGACCCAGTAAAAATTTGGCATTGTCGCAGAGGAAACCAGAGGCGGCCTGTCCCGCACGGCTGGGAATCATGGGCACAGGCAAGGATTTGGGCAGTTCTTTTTTGCTCTTACCACTGGGTTCTTTGTTGGAGCGGATACGCACCAGCTCGCCTGCTTGGTTGAGTTGCAGGGCATAGGAAACCTTCACGTTTGCCCAGCCCTCACGGGGAATTTCTCCTTTTTTTTCGAGGGCTTCGTAGTAGGCACACAGGGCTTGTACAATCATCGGTACACCTCACAATCACTCACATCCAAGACACCATGTGCTAAGACGGCTGGGAAAAACATGGGTTGGATATTTTCGCTGTCTTTGTAATCCATGTCATAGAGCATGAAGCCGAGGTGACGGGTTTCTTGGGGGTAGGCGGTGGGGATGGTCTCGCCCTCCCAAGCACGGAAATGGGCGGGAAATTCTCGACAACCGAGGTAGGGCATGTGGTAGCACTGCCCTTTTTCGATGCGACGGTGGATGATGTTGGAAAATTTACCCTCGTTGTCGCCCTTGGCCATGCCTTCGGCTTGCAAAATAAACTCTGCCTCAATGACGTAGTGGACATCTTGCAAGAGCAGGGCGGCACGCTGTTGGCGGTCAGCGGTGCTGTCGAGAAACAGCTCACCCGTGCCACGGGTCATGACGGTGCGTACATTGGAGGCAGAAATTTTGCTTTTGACCTCGTTGCGCCTGATGTTGGTCATACGGATGGGGGCGAGCACATGAATTTTCTTGACCTTCCAACACATGCCTGGGTGCCAGTAAATGGCATCCAAGATGCCACGGGCAGCGGAGGGGGTCATGACTTCGTAAGACACACGCTCCACCTTCATCTCAGGACGGGAGAACAGGGCATAGTCGCCCCACACTTCCAGTCTGACGCCTCTCATACAAATACACTCCTTTCTACTAATACATATACCAATTCTATAA
>CAZSWQ010000024.1:0-20068 GCA_964611025.1 uncultured Ruminiclostridium sp. | reverse complement strand
CAATCAGGTATTTCCAGATGAAGACCATCGCACCGCCAGAAATCATGCCAGCCAGTGCCCCCCAGCGGTTGGAGCGCCGCCAGAACAGGGCAAAGAGCACCAAAGGCCCAAAGGATGCACCAAAGCCCGCCCAAGCAAAGGAGACAATCCCAAAGACGGAGCTGTTGGGGTCACGGGCAATGAAGACCGCAATGGCGGCAATGACCACCAAGGTCACACGGGCGATGAGCATGGTGCGTTTTTCGTCCATTTTAATCTTCAAAACACCCATGAAAATGTTCTGGGACATGGCAGAGGAGGCCGCCAAAAGCTGGGAGTCTGCGGTGGACATGGTGGATGCCAAAATGCCCGCCAAGACCATGCCCGCCATGATGGCAGGGAAGATGCCCACCTGACGCAACAAGTCCGCAATCTTGACAATGATGGTTTCGCTGTTTGCCCCTGTGAGGACTTCCAGTGCCCCCGCTTGGCTCATGCTGTAGCCGACAATACCAATCAAAACAGCAACGGCGAGAGAGATGACAACCCAGCTTGTCGCAATGCGACGGGACATGGCAAGTTTTCTCTCGTCCCCGATTGCCATGAAGCGTAAAAGCACATGGGGCATGCCGAAGTAACCCAAGCCCCAAGCCAGCGTAGAGGCAATGCTGAGGGCACTGTATGGAATGGCGGTGTTTGTTTCGGGGTCATGTCCCGCCATCATGGTCAGGTAACCAGGCAGGGCACGGGCATTGTCCATGACCACATCCATACCACCTGCCACATGGATACCAAAGCCCACAACGACAATCAGGGCAAAGCTCATGACAATACTCTGCAAGAAGTCCGTGGTGGAAGCCGCCAAGAAGCCACCCAGCGCAGTATAGCCCAAGATGATGACGGCAGAAATGACCATGGCAGTGAAGTAATCCACACCAAACAAGCTGGAGAACAGCTTGCCACAGGCGGCGAAGCCAGATGCCGTATAGGGCACGAAAAAGACCAAAATCAAAATCGCTGCAATACACATGATGGCACGGCTGCTGTCACGATAGCGGTTGGAGAAAAAGTCGGGCAGGGTGATGGCATTGCCCGAATGGAAGGAATACAGGCGGATGCGCTTTGCGACAATCAACCAGTTGACATAAGTGCCCAGTGCCAGACCAATCGCTGTCCAGCCTGCGTCTGCAATCCCGCACAGGTAGGCAAGCCCTGGCAAGCCCATGAGCAACCAACTGCTCATATCCGAGGCCTCCGCACTCATCGCCGTTACAAAAGGCCCTAATTTTCTACCACCTAGGTAGAAGTCATCGGCGGTATTGTTTTGTCTGGAACAATACAACCCGATTGCAACCATACCCATGAGGTAGACCACAATCGTCGCCAACATACAAAATTGTTCTGAGGTCATACGATTTTCCTGCTCCTTTTTTCTCTGGTTTTGGGGGAATCTGTGGGAAAAACACCCCCCTTTGCTTATGATACTTTAGTATAGCACAGAAGCAAAGTATGTGCAAGGGGACGATGTGATTTCTGTGTAAGGGACGATGCCCACCACATCGTCCCTAGGGCTATCAAAAATGCTGTTTTCTTTCTGATGCCCCTCGTCCCTAGATTTTTTAGGAGTTGTCGGAAGCAGGGCGGAGCAATCGCCGATACGTTGCATCCATCAAAATTGCGCCCAGAGGTGCGGTCAGCAAAATGGAGACCACCGCCACGGTCAATATGGTTTCGCCCGATGCCAGACCCATGTTGAGCGGAATACCCCCTATCGCCGCCTGAACGGTCGCCTTTGGCAAATAGGCAAAGACGGAAAAGAGACGTTCTTTTTTGTCCAGTTTTGTACCCAAGAGCGAGAGCCATACACCCCCCACCCGAAAGAGCAAGACCAAAGCCACCAGAAGCAGTGCCCAGAATCCCATGCGGAAGGCATAGGCGAGCGGGACACTTGCCCCCACTAAGACAAAAAGCCAGAGTTCTGCTCCAGCCCAGAGTGCAGAAAACCGCTCCGAAAGCCCGCATGCCAGAGCGGGCATGTTCTGTTGCAGGTGTATGCCCAAAAACATCACCGCCAAGAGACCCGAAAAGCCGATACGACCTTGGAGCAGTTCCTCCAAGCTGACGCATAAAAAACTGATGCTGAGCAACAAAACCACTTGCAAGGGGGCATTCATGGGATGCCGTTTCCAAAACCAAGCCAGCCCCTCTCCCAAAAGCAAGCCCGCCAAAATCCCCAAAAGGAGGGCACTGGGCAGTTGCAAACCTTGGGCAATGTCCAAGCTTGCACCTTGGCAGAGCGTCAATACCCCGCTGAACAGCACCAGCACAAAAATATCATCGACGCTTGCCCCCGCCAGAAGCATTTCAGGAATGCGTTTTTCCCGCCCATAGCCTTCTTCCATCAGTTGCAACATACGGGGGACAATCACGGCGGGCGAGACCGCCGCCACCACACAGCCCAACAGTGCCCCTTCCAGATGGCTCAAACCCAAGAGGGGCGGGGCAAGTAAAATCATGCCCAAAATTTCCAAACAGGCGGGCAGAAAACACAAAAGCAGTGCGGGTCGCCCCACTGCTTTCAAATCCGACCATTTCAAATTCAAACCCGCACGGGTCAAAATAATGACCAGAGCAATCTGGCGCAGAACGGGCGAGAGGGCGAGCAAGTCCTCCCCCAAGAGGGCAAAGCCCTCTGCACCCAAGAGCATGCCCACCAGCAACATGCCCAGCAAGCGGGGCAAATGGCATTTTTCCGCCACAAAGCCCCCAAACAGTCCACCCAAACAGACCAGAGCGAACGCATACAACAAAATAAGTTCCCCTTTCTCGTCTCTCTCCACACAAAGCAAAGCCCTAGGATAAAGCACAGGCTTTACCCTAGGGTGTCTGTTCATTTATACGTCCGCACCATAGGAACGGCAGAGGGCTGCCAAGCCCCCTTGATAACCCGCCCCCACAGCATTGAATTTCCAAGCACCATTTTTGCGGTAGATTTCCGCCACCACAAGTCCCGTCTCGATGGAAAAATCTTCTTCCAAATCAAAACGTAAAATTTCTTCGCCCGTCTGGTCGTCGGGCTGTTCCAGACGCAAAAGACGGATGTAGGCATTGGAGACCTGCCCGAAATTCTGACGTTTTTCCTCCGCTTCGTGGATGGTCACACAGATGGCGAGACGCTCAATCTCTGCGGGCAAACGGGAAAAATTCATCACAATGACTTCGTCATCGCCGTCCCCGTCCCCCGTGCGGTTGTCGCCCTGATGGACAACCGCCCCATTGCGTCCGTCCATGTTGTTGTAGAAGATAAAATCTTCATCTTGCAGGAGTTTGCCCCCTGCACCCAGCAGAAAAACCGACACGTCCAAGTCAAAGCTCAAGCCCCCGTCGTATTTGTTGGTATCCCAGCCCAAACCCGCTCTGGCAAAGAGCATGTTTTTATCCAAATCAATGCGTTGTCCTTTTTGCAGATTGATGCCCATGGTATTGCCTCCTTATGAATGAAAGATGTTATTTCAGCGATAGCGTGACACGAGTGTCCCCAGACGGCTGGCGTCTTTGACCCCCTCACCAATGGCATTGAATTTCCATGCCCCCTCATGGCGATAGACCTCGCCCACGATGAGTCCCGTCATATTCTGGTAATTCTCAGTCAAATTGTAGTGACACAGTTCCTTGCCCGTGTCCACATCCACCAGACGGATGAAGGCATTTTCTATCATGCCAAAATGCTGTCCTTTTTTGTCGGCATCGTAGATATTCACCACAAAAACCAGATGTTCAATTTGACTGGGCATGGTGGAGAGCGAAAGCATGATTTGCTCATCGTCCCCCTCGCCTGCACCCGTCAGGTTGTCGCCCTGATGGATGATGGCTTGGCTTTTGTGGATTAAGTTCCCATAGTAGACCAAGGTGTCAGGGACGTTCTCGGAGAGCAGTTTGCCTGCCCCGTTGCACAAAATGACCGAAGCGTCACAATCCACGTCGGGGGTCGTCTCTCCAAACAGCCCGCCCAGCAAGCCTTTTTTCTTCTGGGGCACAGCGTCCCACCCCAGCCCGACCATGACCTGTTTGAGTCCCTTTTCCAGAGAGATTTTTTGTCCTTTTTGCAAATTGATGCCCATGGTATTGCCTCCTTATGAAAAATCGTTAAAGCAGTTTTTTGGTTTGAAAGAGCGTGTCGAGGTCGGCTGGGGCGGTACAGCCCATGTGTGCCAGCTCGTTTCTGCGCTCGTGCAGGAAATAGAGATAATCCCGTGCGTCCTCATCGGGCAGGTACAAAATGTAATCCCCCGTCAGGGCATTGCGACGGCTGAGCATGAAACGCAAAATGCCCAATTCCAAATCATAGGGATTTTGTATGACCTGCTGGAATTGACGCACATCATAGCTCTCCAGTGCAAGTTGAATGTCTTCCTCATATCGCTCAATCCAGCGGACACGCTCCATCTCGATGATGGGAAAGGCGATTTGAATTTGTGACATCCAGAGCCGACGGCGCAAGCGTTCCTGTGCCCCCTGACGGAACAGCTGTAAGACATGTTCGGCTTCCAGTGTGCCCCGCTTGGAAAACTGCGGGGCATGTGCCAAGGCTTCCAGCGTGTCGAGCGGGTTTTGATGCTGGAAATCCGTCTGACGCAAGAAGGCTTCGGAGACTTCTGCATCCGTCTGGCACAAATTGGTCGCCACGGTTGCCATGTAGTCCCGCCACGGTTCGGAGACCTTGGGAAAAAGATGGTTGACCAAGAGGGTATTGAACAGCTGTAAATCTGAAGTGCTGATATAGTCGCTGTGGTGCAGTTTTCGGATGTTCCGACGTGGGGCATCGTGTAAAGCCTCGGGCAGTTCCAAGACGAACAGCCCCCCGCCGTCTCCGCCACTGGGACAGTCTTGGCAAAAATGAACCCAAGCGTCCACATCACGGGCGGGCATGCCCTTGACCCAGAAGATTTGTTCCCGTAAAACCCCATTGCGGAGCAGATAACCTTGGATACTCTCTTTTTTGTTGGGGCGATAGGCGTGTCGTACCGCAGCGGGTGCGTAATGTTCCAGCAGAAACAGCCCAATGTCGGGGCAGTGCGGACAGGTTTCCGCTACGTCCAGCATCTGCAAGAGATAATCCCCCTCGCTCTCGTAGCGGAAGCCCTCCTCAATCAGACGGCGCATGCTGTGTCGCCATGGCAGGTCAGGGGGCACACAGAGAAAAACGTGTTGTGCTTCCAGCAAACCCCCAATGACGGCTTGAACCAGAGCTTGCGAACCCGTGATATCGCGCCACCAGACAGTAGACCAAGCATCGGTATTGCGCATGACTCAAGCCTCCTTTTTGTGTGCGTCCAGTTCCTTTTCCAAAACTGCCTCATCCCAGTGGTGCACGTCCAAATAAACCGTTTGGCAGAGGGCATAGTAGGGGTGTTCAGGCAGACGGTGGAGCAAATTCCGATTGACCAAGGCATCGAGCACTTGCAAAATCTCGTCCTCGGACAGGGCTTGCACCGCACCCAAGTCATACAAGTCTGCCACTTCTTGGAGCTGTTCTGCACTGAAATACCTCTTGTCTCTTTGCGTGAGGGTCAAATATGCCAAGCAGTCCACCAACATAGCGGGCACAGTACCCTTGGGCAAAAGCGTTTTGTGATAGTCTTCCACTGTCCTTGCCCAATCGCACAGACGCAAGATGTCCCCCAAGCTGTCTTTATCCAAGACAAAGGGCGGGTGATTGTCCACGGCACGGTAGTAGCGTTTGTACTGCTCGTGTACCGTTTGCAAAATGCCTGCACCCAAGGCATGGACAAGTGCGGGATAGCCCGCAGTTTGGGCGAGCAGACCCAGTGCGTCTTCTCGGTCTTCCCAGCGGAAGCCCAGAGCATCAAGGGGTGTTTGCAAAAGTTCAAATGCCTCCTGTGGTGCAAGCGGGCACAGACAGTGGCTCTGCCAGTTCTCTGCCGTCCTGCCCGCAGGCAGGATATATGCCCTGCTGGCAAACACAAAGTGAAATTTGCCTGCGTTGCGTTCCTTTGTCTGGGCGAGTTCCTCAAAAAAGGCGGGGGCTTGTGCCTGCAAAAAGTCGTCTGCATCGTCCCAGAACAGACGCAAGGAGGCGATTTGTCCACGGCTGAAATAGGCTTCCATCTGGGCAATCAATTCCGAAACCTGTTTGCACTCCGTCCAAGCAAGGGCAGTTTTGTTCCGCAGTGTGCCCAGCGTCTTGGTCAGGGCGAGGGCTTCTTCCGTACAATCTTGCAGATTGATTTTTACGCTGTACGTTTTTTCAGCCGCCAGCGTGCCAAGGTGCTCGGCACGTTCCAAGAGGGCAGTTTTGCCCGTACCCTTGCCCCCGTAGAGCGATACGGTTTGGCTGTTCTGCTCGAGCAAATACGCCAAGGCATCCCTGTGCCCAAAAAAGAGCTCATCGGGCAAACTGCTCTCGGCATCGTCCCAAAAGACAGTACAAGGTGTATAGGGCAAGGTACAGGAGAGCAAGACCCCTTGGTGCTCGGCTTCTGTGTACTGGGCAAGGTAGAGCATGAGCACTTCATCGAGCAACAAGAGCGTAAGATTGTCCAAGGTGTGAAGGCGTTCTGCCAGCGCACAACGGGTTTTCAAATCCAAGGGGTAGGCGAGCAACAAAATGGCCGTGCCGTGGGGCAACATGGACTGCACAAATTGTACGATGTCCTCTGCACTGTGCTGACCATAGAGGGCAAAGACGTCCAGAGGTGTTTTGCACTGCGTCCCGAAACGGGCAAAGGGCTGGGCGAAGGCGGGCAGATGGTTGGGCGTTGGGTTCATTTCGACCCGCATCCACGCACCTGCATCGGTGGTGGCAATGCTCTTGGCACTTTTCGCCCCGAAGCCCAAGTGATTGAGGAGGATTTTGACCTGTTCAGGCAGGAGGTAGCCCGCTCGACTGGGGAAATTATGCAAAAACAGACGGCGATTTTCCCGTTCTTTTTCGTCCCAAGAGGCGGAGGTTTTGTTTTGGAGATACTCTGGTGCAAAGGTCTTGAGCGGACGGGCTTTGCGGTGGTTTTCCTGACAGACCTCATAGAGGGCTTTGTACTGGGTGAGGAAGGCGGAAAAATACACATTGTCGGGGAGTGCGGGCAAAGCGTTGTCCGCAAAATAGCCCTGCACTTCTGCTTGGAACAAGGCGAGGTTTTCCGTCTGGGACAAACGCTGTTCCAAGTGCATCAGGCGGTTTTTGACTTCGGCACTGGAACTGCCCTCAACCTGCTGCTGGAGATGTGTCCGCCAGAGGGCTTGTTTTTCTTGGGCTTTGTCATGGCTGTCTTCGGACAGTGCCCGCAGGACATGCCGCCAAGCGGCAAAATTTTCTTGGGCATAAAAGCTCTCACGGTAGGTGCTGGCGAGAGAGAGCATGTCCTTGCGTTCGTATTGGTACAAACGCTCTTGCAAAGTGTCCAAAAGGAGGCGGTTGTGCCAAATGCCCTCTTGGTGCTGGGCACTGGAGGTAATGTGTTGCAAACTGAGCGCATCGGGCAGGGAAATTTCGGTTTCAGGCAGAGCCTCGGCAATGCCCTTGAGCTGGTGGATGTTGTCAAAGGCATCGCTCTGTGAATCGTAAATGTCTTCTGCCACTTGAGAGAGGGGGCGGGTGGGGACAGCAATCCAGAAAAGCACCCGCCGCCAGCCCTCATAGTAGGGAATGTCGCTCTGGAGGAGGTCGCTTTGGATGCTGCCCGTTTCATCGAGCGGGAGGTCAGGACTTTGCAGACAGAGCAAGTAGGGATTGGGCAGGGGTTTGCCTTCCAAACGTGCTTGGATATAGCCCAGAGTTTGGCAGAGCAGGCGATAGCCTTGAGGCTGTTTGTCTTCCAGTTGGGCGATGGTCTGGGGCAGGGCTTGCAGAAGACTGCTTTTGTATTGTTCGATGGTCGCCATGTCATCGGGCAGGGCAGTGCCCACGCAGGTCAGCCAAGTGGCAATCAGACGCAAACGGTGGGCAATGGCTTCTTGTGCCTTGTCACGGGCGGGATTTTTCAGGGGCATGCCCTCAGTGCTCTCGCCTTGGCTGGCACTGCGCCACTGTTCATCGACGAAGGCTTCAATTTTGGGGTTGGTCGCATGGATTTTGCTGTTGGTCTCCAGTGAGAAGTGCTGCAAAACCGCTTGCAAGCTGTCGGTGTCTCGTTTGCCCTGCACAATGTGTTCCATGGCACTGTGCAGGAGACTGCCTTCCCCGAAACAGAGTTTTTTGAATTTTGGCAGACCGTTGACGGCACTTTTGAGGTTTGGGTCAGAAAGGGCACTGTGTGCCTGTGATTGGATATCGTCCCGTTGTTCTTTTTGCTTGGCATCGTTGCCCCAAGCAAAGAGCACACTTTCGGAAATGCCCCAGTGTTCCATGCCCCCCACCAAAGTCTCAAAGAGCTCGTGGCAAGCGGAGTATTGGGGGAAGTGGACAGAAAAATCTTGCAACATCAGTTCGGCATCTGTCTTGAGCTTATAGTCGTATTCATTGGGGCGGAAGAGGGCATAGAGATAGGCAGACAGACAGAGGACAGGCTGGTCTTCCCCTTCCAAGAAGTATGCCTCGAGCGGATAGCCACTGCGGTCTACTTGTGCTTCGACAAAGGGCAAGCCCAAACGCAACTGGGCATAGCGTTCTTCTACCGCTCCGCCCAAGGGTTCAGAGAGGGTCTGGGCAAGGAGCAGGGCTTTGGTGAAATCCTGTTCCAGTGCCTCGGTATCATACGAAACCTTGCCCGCTGCTAAGAGCTTGTCGAGCAGTTGGAGGACTTCTGCGGTGCTAGGCAGACGATTTTCTTGGTGCAACTGTGCCTGCAAGCCTTTGGCATAGGCTTGGGGTGTGTCTGCTTTGGGTGGGTTGGTTTCGACTGCGGGGCTGGGAGTAGACACTTCCTCTGCCTGTTCAGGGACAGGGGCAAGTGCCTCTGCGGGCAAGGGGTCTGTTTCGATGGTTTGGTTTGTGTCCTCTGGGGGGGTGGGGGCTTCTTCGATTTCCTCTGGGTCTTCGCTTTCGTCCAGTTCGTCGGGTGTGTCTGGGGGGAAAGCCACTTCCTCCCAAGTGAGTACATTCCACTGATAGAGCGTTTTTTCATAGAGCGCGTAGCAGGGTACGTCACAGTGGACGTGCTCAGGCAGGTAGGGCAAGAGGAGCAAAACGGGCAGGTCTTGTTCCTCCAGATACAGGGGAACACTGGCATCGCTGTTGGTTTCCAAACCGCCGTAGAGGTGACAATAAATCAGGTCGTTGGGCAGACGCAAGGGCACAGTATATGTCCCTGAAGACCAAGTGCTATTTTGGAGGTAATGCCCCACCAGTTCCATGCTGTGGCAGGCATCATAGTTCTGAGCGAGGTAATCGAGCAGTACGTCATTGGGCTGATAAATTTCTTGCAATTCTGTAAGGGGACGGCTGTCTTGGGCAAGGTGTTGTAAGTCCAGATTCAGCCCAAAGGGGGCACGTTTGAGGGTCTGGAGAATGCTGTCTTTTTTGATGGTGTCCAGAAAATAGGGTGTGGGGGCATAGAGACGGGTTTCATCTGGGAGCACATAGACAGCCAACCAGCCCTTGCTTTCCAAACTATTGAGGTAAGTTGCCAAATTGGGCACTTTGCCTTTTTCGTGCAGTTTGGGGAACAATGCCAAAAAACGCTCCATCTGTGCCAAGGTCAACATGCCCAAATGGGAAAAGGCATGGATGACGAGCATGGCATAATTGGCATTGCTGGAAAAAACCTCTTTCTTAAAGGAGGAGGCATTGGCACTTTGTTTTTTGAGGGAACGCTGTAATGGACACAGGGCTTCTGGGCTTGTCGTCTCGTTTTCGTCTGCGTGGATATTGTCTGTGATGTCAGGGTGCTTTTCCTCTGCGGGAGATATACGCAGGGTGTAGCAATCTGTTAGAACATTTAAGAGCACTTCGGCGGAAAAATGTGTGCGTAATGTCCCTGCAAGGGTCACTTTTTCACTCAGGTCTTCCATGCTGAGTAAGGAAAGAAAGGCTTGATAGGGGCTGAGTTTTGGGCTAAAGTCGTCAATTTCTGCCCGACTGTCCACAGTTTTGAGGTTTTTTTCTAAATCTTTCACCGCTTGGACATAGGGAATGAGGGCTTGGAGACTTTGGGTATCGCCTGTTTCGGCGGGGCGGAGGGAGAGCATATCTTGACGCAGACCTTGCATCTCCTCTTGTAACTGTGCCAGATGCTTGCCGTACTGCTCTTGATACATCTTGACATATTCATAAACCGACTGCCCCCAGAGAAGTGTTTCCGCTTCAATGTGTTGTTCCGTTATGGAAAAAATATCCTTGTATATGCGGTGTAAGTGTCTTAGGCTTTTCTCTAAATCTTGGATTTTATCCTCATCGAACACAGCACCTTGGGCGAGACGTTCCGAAAAGCGGTTGAGCTGGTCTTGGGCAAACTCTGCTTCAGAGATAAATGCACGTTCTAGGACTTCTATGGATTCTGACATAAAAAAGACTCCTTTCTGATTGTGCTGGAAACGCACTTTGTATAAATGTAACATATTAAAACACAATATGCAAATGATTTATGTCTTTTTGATAGGGAAAGCTGGGGAAACAAAGGAGAGTCTGGGCAGGTGTGGATTTGTGTGCTATAATGAGAAAAATTGCCTATCTTCGCCCTGTGTGCAGAGGCAAACAGAAAGGAATGTATGCTATGAAAGCACGATGGAAATCTTTGGTTGGTATCTGCTTGCTCATCCCCTTATTTTTCTTGCCCGCCTCGGCAAGTGATGCCCCAGAGGTAGATGCCTTTTACCAGAGCTTTGCCCAGCACTTAGACGCAGAGGAGGAACGCTTCTCTGTTCCCTATGCGGGTGATATCAAGGACTTGACCCACAAGGAAAATGGCTTGCCCGATTTGGATGATTTACTGCGGGAAATGACCGCCAGACAGACCCGTGCCCCCTATGCTTGGGATTTGATTTCTATGAACATCTACTCAGGCTCTGTGAGCTACAACCAAGGAGAAATCACCTTCAAGATTCGCTATTTGATTGACGATGCCAAGCAAGCCCGTGTGCGGGACTATGTGACCGAAACCGTGGCGAAATTGGATTTGTCCCAAGAGGACGATTACACGAAACTGAAATTGATTTACGAATATGTGGCGGGCAATTTTATCTATGACCAGACCCTGAGCAAATACAGTGCTTATGAGGGCATTGAAACGGGCGAGATGGTTTGTCAGGGCTATGCCATTTTGCTCTATCAAATGCTCTGGGAAGCCGATGTGCCCAGCCGTATTGTGGTGGGCATGAGCAAAAATGAGCGTCATGCTTGGAACTTGGTCGAGCTGGAGGGTGTGTGGTATTTTCTGGACAGCACTTGGGATGCCACCTCTGACTTGCCCCATGGCATGCACTGGACGTTTTTTTTGAAAAACTTGGAGGACTTTGCTGACCATGACTTGAATCCCGCCTATACGGGTGGGGCATATTTCCCTATGGATAATTTGGCAGAGAAGAGCTATCCCCTGCCCCGTTTGGGCATGGCAAGCCAAAGTGGTACATTTGATACCCTGATTATCCGTGTGGATATTCCCGTACAACTGGAAGCCATTTTACCTGAGGGTTACGAGACCGATGTCCTTTGGTGGAAAGACGAGAGCCAAGATATTTTTCTGGATGAAACAGGGCTGTTGCGTGCCCAAAACAAGGGCAAGACCACGGTTCACTTGGAAGCCGTGCAGGAGCGTGGACTCATCGGGAAACATGTCCCCGTGACGGCGGTGGATTTGCGTGCAGCTTCGCCATGGGCATTTGAGGAAGTGACGGACTACTACTTGGCGGGGTATTTGCCCGCTGAATTTTGCGATGACTTCCAAGAAAGTTTGACCCGCAACGAAGTTGCCCAGCTGTGTTTCTATCTCCTCAAACAATACGAAGGCACAGAGAAGATGGAATTTGACAATCACTTCACAGATGTAGACCCAAAGACCCATGACGCTTATGCGATTTTGTATCTGGAGCACAAGGGCATTTTGGAGGGCACAGGCATGGATACCTTTTCCCCTGACATGCGCCTGAACCGTGAGCAGACCGCCAAAATTCTGGTTTCCTTGCTGAACTACTGCAAACCAGAAGCCCTGCCCCAAAGGGAGGTATCTGGGACGGTCTTTGCGGACGAGGCAAGCATCAGTGCTTGGGCGAGACCTTACATTGCCACGGCACAGCACTTGTCCCTCTTGCAGGGGCATGCCGACGGGCACTTTGCCCCCAAGGACGACCTGACCCTTGAGGCATTCATCTTGACCCTTGGCCGCCTTTTGGACGTCGCTTGAGCAAAAACACAGGACGAGATTTTCCGATAAAACAACAAAATCAAAAAAAGATAGGGGTGTTTCAATCCACCCCTATCTTTTTTCATACCGAGAAAGGGACACCTTTTGCCCCAGCCTGCATAGAATAGTCTGTGATGTTTCGCCATGGGAGAAGGAGGCAAGATGATGACACTGAGCAAGTTGGCGGTGGGGGATAGTGCGCGGATTCGTTCTGTGATACATACGGGCAAAATGCAACGTCGTCTTTGGGATTTGGGTTTTTTGCCTGGGACGCAGGTGGTTTGTGTGGGTACGACCCCCACGGGTGACCCAAGGGCATATCGTCTGCGGGGGACGGTGGTTGCCCTACGCAATGTGGACAGCGAACAGATTTTACTCCAGACAAAGGGGGCGCATGGGACATGAATGCCCTTCCTGTTGTTGCCCTTTTGGGCAATCCCAATGTGGGCAAGAGCACTATCTTTAACAGCTTGACAGGACTACACCAGCACACGGGCAATTGGCAGGGAAAGACCCTCGGGCAGACCAAGGGCATATGTACGCAGGGAAAGCAAAGCTATACCCTCTTGGATTTACCAGGTACTTATGCCTTAAACAGTGCCCAAGGGGAGGAAATGCTCGCCCGTGATGTGCTTTTACAGGAAGACATTGATGTGGTGGTGGTCGTCTGTGCCTGCCATGCCTTGGAACGCAATTTGAATTTGCTCTTGCAGACCCTGATGCTCTGTCCCCGTGTGGTGCTCTGTGTGAACCTGATGGACGAAGCCAGAGCAAAAGGCATTCGTCTGGATATGGTCAAGCTCTCTGCACTCTTACAAATTCCCGTGGTCGGCACAGTGGGTCACAAAAAAAGCAGTCTTCTACCCCTGCTCTCGGCGGTGGAAGATTGTCTCTCTGTGCCCCCTCGTCCGCTGGATATACCTTGTACGGAAGCAATCCAAAACGATTTGGGGGCATTGCTCCCGCTCGTGCAAGAAGCCTCCCAAGAGCGTTTGCCTGCCCTCTGGCTGACCTTACAACTTTTGGATTTGGACGAACATCTGCTGCACAGTTTGCAAGTGGTGCTGGGGGAGGCATTTTGGCAGTATCCCCAACTACAAGAGACCATCAGCGAGACAAAACACAAACTAGCACGAGCGGGGTATTCCCCGCTGGAAGAACTGGCAAGCGCGCAAAACGAACGGGCGAGTGAGATTGCCGAGGCGGTTTTGAAAGTGCATCCAAAATCCGACCAGCTTGACCGCCGCCTTGACCGCCTGCTGACGGGAAAACGGACTGCCTATCCCCTGATGCTGGCACTGCTGGCAGGCGTTTTCTGGCTGACCATTGCGGGGGCAAATATCCCTTCGGGTTGGATAGCGTCTGCACTGTTTGCCTTTCAGGAACAACTGACCCACTGGTGCGGGCTATTGCATGTGCCCGCTTGGGTGCATGGTGTTTTGGTTTTGGGGGTCTATCGGGTGCTGGCTTGGGTCGTTTCGGTCATGCTTCCGCCGATGGCGATTTTCTTCCCGCTCTTTACGCTCTTGGAAGATGTGGGTTATCTGCCCCGCCTTGCCTATACTCTCGACCATGCCTTTGCCCGTTGCCATGCCTGTGGCAAACAGGCACTTTGTATGTGCATGGGTTTTGGCTGTAATGCCGCAGGGGTGGTGAGCTGTCGCATCATCGACTCTCCCAGAGAACGCCTGCTTGCGATTTTGACCAATACCTTTGTGCCCTGCAACGGACGCTTTCCGACGCTGATTGCCCTGATTACAATTTTTTTTGTCGGGACACAGGGCGGGGCATTTGCCTCTCTGCGGGCGGCACTTTTGCTGACAGCGGTGGTTTTGCTGGGGATAGCCGTGACCTTTTTCATCAGTTTTTTGCTCTCGCATACCCTGCTCAAGGGCACAGCCAGCACCATCACGCTGGAATTGCCCCCTTACCGCAAGCCCCAAATTGGCACTGTGCTGGTGCGTTCCCTGCTCGACCGCACGCTCTTTGTTCTTGGGCGGGCGGTGCTGGTCGCTGCCCCTGCGGGGCTGGTGATTTATGTCTTGGGCAATACACAAATCGGGGCTGTGTCTACCCTGACGCATATCACGGGATTTTTTGCCCCCTTTGCGCAGTTATTGGGCTTGGATGGCGAAATTTTGACCGCCTTTCTTCTAGGCTTGCCCGCCAATGAAATTGTCCTGCCCCTGATTTTGATGATGTACTTATCGGAGGAGACGATTTTAGAGCTGGATTCTCTCGCCGATATGCAAGCCCTCTTTCTCGCCCACGGCTGGGACGAAATCACCGCCCTGTGCGTGATGCTCTTTTCGCTTTTGCACTTCCCCTGCTCGACCACATTATTGAGCATTCGCAAAGAAACGGGTTCTTGGTACTGGACGGGTGTTGCCTTTCTTCTGCCCACGGCAGTCGGGGTGCTTGCCTGTTTCGCCTTCGCCTCACTTGCCCGTATGCTTTAGGGCTTTGCCATGGGCTTGTATTTGTATGTAGAGACGCAAAAACGGACAGCCTCCGAAAAGGCTGTCCGTTTGTTTAGGCTTCTGCGACTTGGGGCAGGGGGAAGACACGAATTTCCAAAAGACGGCGGTTGTCCACACGGGTGACGGTGACATCGAGATTTTCATAGATGAAATGGTCGCCCTCACGGGGGACTTCCTCAAGTTGTTCCATGACCCACCCGCTGACGGAGCTGGAATCGCAGAGTTCGCCACGGATGGCGAAGCGGTCAAAGAGGTCGTCTAAATCGGCAGAACAGGAGATGAGATAGCTCCCGTCCTCCTGTGGCTGAAAATCTTCGAGCACTTCGTCGTGTTCGTCCCAGATTTCACCCACCAGTTCTTCCAGAACGTCTTCCAAAGTGACCAGCCCTTCTGTCCCGCCGTATTCATCGACAACGATTGCCATGTGCATTTTACTCTGTTGCAGGCGGCGCAGGAGGGCAGAAATTTTGGTGTTGCCCGTTGTGTACAGGACGGGGCTGACCAGTTCAGAAAATTGCGTGACATTGCGGGCACGGGCGGAGTAGAAATCTTTTTCGTGCATAACCCCGATGATGTCGTCAATGTTCCCACGGTAGATGGGCAGACGGGAATAGCCACTCTCGGCAAAGGCGGTGGCAAAGGCGGTGGCATCGGAATTTTCTTCCAGTGCCAAAATATCCACACGGGGAATCAAAATTTCTTCGACAGAGAGGTCATTGAATTCAATCGCCGCCCGAATGAGCTGGCTCTCGTGGGCATCGAGTCCACCCTCGTTTTCGGCTTCCTCGACCATGGTGATGAGTTCTTCTTCTGTAATGCCCTCGTCATTGCTGCTGCGGATGAGACGCTTGGCGAGCTGGTGAAACAGCCCGAAAAACCAGTTCAGTGGCGTTAGGAGGACAATACACGCCCGCAAAAAAGGCGCGGAGAACATCGCCATTTGCTCGGGGTGTTCTTTCGCCAAAGATTTGGGTGTAATTTCCCCGAAAATCAAAATGACCACCGTCAAAACAATAGTGGAAATGGTCGCACCGTAGATGGGGAAATAAAAGGTGAACAGCACGGTCGCCAAAGACGCTGCGGATAAATTGACAATATTATTGGCAATCAAAATACAGGACAGCACACGGTCATAGTCCTCCAAAAGTGAGAGGACAAGACTTGCCTTGCGATTGCCAGATTCCGCTTTGTTTTTGAGACGAACTTTATTCACGGAAGAAAAGGCAGTTTCGGTGGCGGAGAAAAAGGCTGAACCGACCACCAGCAAGAGTAAAATAAAAATCATGCTCATACTGGGGCTTTCTGCGGGCAGAGAAGCGATACTACTGGGATTGTCCATGGGAAGAGACATCAACTCAACTTTCATCATAAATTCTGGGCGGTATGCTGGGCAAAACACAGGCTTACCTTTTCGAGCAGTGTAGCATACCCAAGAAAAAAAAGCAAGAAAGCCTCTGTGAAATTTTGCAAAAAGATTTGCCTATCGCCCCAAAACCCGATATACTAAACGAAAAGAAACCGTTCGGGAACTGCCCTTGTGCCTTTCCCCTAGGACAGCAAGCTTGCTGTATCGAGAAAGTGAGAACACCACATGACACCCATTTTATTTACTGTACCGACCTTGCTCGGCGTAGAGAGCCTTGCCGCAGAAGAACTGCGTCGCATGGGACTTGCCTCCGTGCGGGCAGAAAACGGACGCATCTATGCTGAAGGCAGTCTCTCTGACATTCCCCGCATCAATCTGCGTCTGCGGACGGGCGAACGTCTTTTGATTGTCCTCGGCTCGTTCACGGCGACCAGCTTTGAGGATTTATTCGAGGGGACACGTGCCCTGCCTTGGGAAGACTGGATTCCTCAGGATGGGAAATTTCCCGTCAAGGGCTTTAGCCTGCAATCCAAATTGCAATCCGTGCCCGCCTGTCAGTCCATCATCAAGAAAGCCGTCGCCACCCGCCTTGCCGAAGCCCACAAGACCCAGAGCCTGCCCGAAACCGCCTCAGTATATCAAATCCAATTTTCCCTCATGAAAGATAAGGCAATGCTCATGCTGGACACCTCGGGCGACCCCCTGTACAAGCGTGGTTACCGTGCAAACGGTGTGGTTGCACCCCTGCGTGAAACCCTCGCCGCCGCCATGGTCATGCTCTCGGGCTACCGTGGCAAAGATGTTTTCTGTGACCCTTTCTGCGGTTCGGGAACGATTGCCATCGAAGCCGCCCTCATTGCCAAAAACCGTGCCCCTGGTTTGAACCGCAAATTCTCCGCCCAAAAATGGGCATACAGCCCCACAGAAGATTGGCTATCCGCTGCTGATGAGGCAATGGACTTGGAGTATGACGGCGATTATAAAATTTTTGGCACAGACATCGACCCTCAGGCGATTGCCCTCTCGCAGGAAAACGCTGTCAAAGCCGATGTTGAAGACATTGTACAATTCCAGACTGCCGATGCGACTTGCTTCTACCGCCCTGAAGCCTCTGGACGCATTGTCACCAATCCACCTTACGGGGAACGCATCATGGCGAGAAGCGAAGCCGAGGAGCTGTACCGTGCCTTTGGAGAGGCAACAAAAGCCCTCTCGAGCGGGTGGAGCATCCACCTGCTCTCCTCCCATACGGAATTTGAACGCACCTTTGGTCGCCGTGCCGATAAAAAACGCAAATTGTACAATGGTATGCTCAAATGCGACCTGTTTCAGTACCGTGGGAAAAAACTTGGCAAAGACTGAGCTTGGGTGTTAATGCCTTTGGGAGAAGCAAATGGGCAAGTTGCCCAGAAAACAAGAGAAAATGCGAGATAACACGATAAAACAGACGCTATTTTCTTGTGTTGCGGAAATATTCCAGAAAAAAAGGAAATACGCTCCAAAATGGCTCTTGCACAATTACCGAGGGAAAGGTATGATAATAAGCGGATTAGCACTCTGAAAGCTTGAGTGCTAAAACGACAGACCTTTTCTGAGAAATACCATTGGATTCATATATATTTAGGAGG
This sequence comes from uncultured Ruminiclostridium sp., assembly GCA_964611025.1. Lineage (GTDB taxonomy): Bacteria > Bacillota > Clostridia > Oscillospirales > Oscillospiraceae > Evtepia. The sequence continues at coordinate 2,319 of CAZSWQ010000024.1, read as the reverse complement.
ACTTAATTATGAAACTCAACCCTCTGGGCGACCGTGTCGTGCTCAAACGCATGGAAGCAGAAGAAACCACCAAGGGTGGCATCATCTTGACCAACGCTGCAAAAGAACGTCCTGAAATCTCTGTTGTCATTTCCGTCGGCCCTGGCGGTATGGTCGACGGCAAGGAAGTCGAAATGGTCGTCAAGCCTGGTGATAAGGTCATCACGGGTCGTTACGGCTATACCGAAGTCCGCATTGACGGCGAAGAATTTATGCTCGTGCGTCAGAGCGACATTGTCGCAACCGTCACGGAATAAGCCCCAAACCCTTTTGGCTGTCCAGCCCATCGAGATGGATATGAGATGGATTGCCTTGCTGTGATTTAATGTTTAATATTATTGTATAGGAGATACACTTACTATGGCTAAAATGCTTTGTTATGGTGATGATGCCCGTCAAGCTCTGGAACGTGGCGTCAATAAGTTGGCAGATACGGTGAAGGTGACCATGGGTCCTAAGGGCAGAAATGTTGTCCTCTGGAGAGCCTATGGCGCACCTCTGGTGACCAATGACGGTGTGACCATCGCCAAGGAAGTTGAATTGGAAGACCCCTTTGAAAATATGGGTGTGCAGATGGTCAAGGAAGTTGCCACCAAGACCAATGATGTCGCAGGGGACGGTACGACCACAGCAACCCTGCTCGCACAGGCCATCGTCCGTGAAGGTCTGCGCAATCTGGCAGCAGGTGCAAACCCCGTTGTCATGAACAAGGGCTTGGCAAAGGCGACTGCTGCCGCAATCGAAGCGATTAAGGCAAACTCCCAGCCCGTCAAGGGCAGTGAAGACATTGCCCGTGTTGGTGCAGTCTCCTCGGGCAATGAGACCATTGGTCAGCTGATTGCAGATGCTATGGAAAAGGTCGGCAACGACGGCGTCATCACCGTGGAAGAATCCAAGACGGCAGAAACCTACAACGAAGTGGTCGAAGGCATGCAGATTGACCGTGGTTATCTGACCCCTTATATGGTCACCGATACCGAAAAGATGGAAGCTGTTTTGGACGATGCGGTCATCCTCATCACCGATAAGAAGATTTCTTCCATTCAGGAAATTGTGCCCGTGCTGGAACAGGTCATTCAGGCAAGCCGTAAGCTCCTCATCATTGCCGAAGATGTGGAAGGCGAAGCCCTCTCCACCCTGATTTTGAACCGCCTGCGTGGTACTTTGAATGTCGTTTGCGTCAAAGCTCCTGGTTTTGGCGACCGCCGCAAGGAGATGCTGCAGGATATTGCCATCCTGACGGGTGGTACGGTCATTTCCAACGACATGGGTCTCGACCTGCGTGATGCCACCATGGAACACTTGGGCAATGCCCGCCAGATTAAGGCAAACAAGGAAACCACCATCATTGTCGATGGTCATGGTACACCCGAAGACATCCGTGACCGTGCCAATATGATTCGCAACGAATATGAACGCAGTGCTTCCGAATACGACAAGGAAAAACTGCAAGAACGTCTGGCTCGTCTCTCTGGCGGTGTTGCCATTGTGCGTGTTGGTGCTGCCACCGAAACCGAAATGAAGGAAAAGAAGCTGCGCATCGAAGATGCTCTGAACGCAACCCGTGCTGCTGTTCAGGAAGGCATTGTCGCTGGCGGTGGTACTGCTTACGTCAATGCCATTTCTGCGGTCGAAGCCCTCATTGAGACGCTGGAAGGCGATGAAAAGACGGGTGCATCCATCATCGCTCGTGCCCTCACCGAACCCATGCGCCAAATCGTCACCAACGCAGGCTTGGACGGCTCTGTCATTCTGGATAAGGTCAAGACCGCTGGCAAGTCTGGCTATGGCTTTGATGCCTACAAGGAAGTGTTCTGTGAAATGATTGTTTCTGGCATTGTCGACCCCACCAAGGTCACCCGTACTGCACTGGAAAATGCCGCTTCCATCGCTGCAATGTTGCTCACCACTGAAGCACTGGTCGGCGATAAGCTCCAGCCCCCCTCCGCAAGTGGTGCAGGTATGCCCGCTGGCGACATGGCGGGTGGCATGTACTAAGCCCAACCCCATCCCGCATCCAAAAGGAGAAGCTTCGGCTTCTCCTTTTTTGTATTTTATATGGTATCATCGTAGGGACAAGCCTTGCGCTTGTCCGTCACTTATCCGTGGTTGTTGTAGGGGCGGATAGTATCTGCCCGAATGAAAAGCGAAGCATGAAAGATGAATGGTGACATCCCCCTCCGTCTGCGACGGTTTCCCCCTTTGGCAAGGGGGATTCGACCATGTGTGGGTGGGACGTCGAGACGCCGTCCCCTACGGGGGAATCCCCTTCCTTGGCAA
>CAZSWQ010000023.1:0-20140 GCA_964611025.1 uncultured Ruminiclostridium sp. | reverse complement strand
AGGGCAAATAAAAAAGACCGCCGACCCCAACGGGGTCGGCGGTCTCTATTTTTACAAATTTTTTGCCTCTTTTGCAAAGGCAATATACTCCAAGGCATTTTCCCGATTGGAGGCAATGGCATCTTCGCCCAGACTCCGCTTGACCTTGGCAGGCAAACCCACCACCAAGCTACCAGCTGGCACTTGCATCCCTGCCGAGACCACAGCCCCTGCACCCACAATGGAATTTTTTCCAATGACTGCACCGTCCAAAACCACAGCATTCATGCCAATGACGCAGTTGTCCTCAATGGTACAACCATGCACCACCGCCCCGTGTCCTATCGAGACATAGTCCCCGATGGATACGTTCGAGCCAATGTCCCCGTGAATCACGCAACAGTCTTGCACATTCGAGCCTTTGCCAATGCAAATCGTCATACCCAGTGCCCGCAACACGGCATTGCACCAGATGCCCACATCTTCTCCCAAGGTCACATCCCCCAAAAGGACAGCACCAGGGGCGAGATAAACGCTCTCTGCGATGTTCTTTGCCATACTTACTTCTTCAACAGACGGACACGCAAAACACCGTCAATCTGCTTCAGGTCTTCCACAACAGCAGTGCTGACCTCTGCCTTTACGTCCAGAATCATATAGGCATATTCACCCTTTGCCTTGCAGGAGAGGGCTTCCACATTGATATGCTCCTGAGACAGACGGGCGGTGACGCTCATCAGCATATTGGGGATGTTTCTGTGCAAGATACAAATGCGGTTTGGGGTCTGCCAATCCTGATACAAGCTGGGCATATTGACCGAGTTGGTGATGTTGCCCTGTTCCAGATAATCACGCACTTCGTCCACCGCCATGATGGCACAGTTTTCTTCGCTCTCTTCACTGGAAGCACCCAGATGAGGAATGGGTACAACACCATCCACCAAGACAATCTCACTATCGGGGAAGTCCGTCACATAGCTGGCAACCGAGCCATTTTCCAAAGCGGTCTTCATGTCGGCATTGTTCACCAGTTCGCCACGCGCCAAGTTGATGATACGGACGCCCTTCTTCATAGAGGCAAAGGCTTCTGCATTGATTGTGCCCTTGGTTTCTGCCATCATGGGCAGGTGCAAGGAGATATAATCTGCTGCGCCATACAGTGCCTTCAAGTCCTGCATGTGACGCAGTTTGGGGTCGAGAGACAGGGCGGCATTGACGGACAGATAGGGGTCATAGCCCACAACCTGCATGCCCATGGCAATGGCAGCATTTGCCACCTGCACACCAATCGCACCCAGACCAACCACACCCAGCGTTTTGCCTGCAATTTCATTGCCTGCAAAGGCGGATTTTCCCTTTTCGACTACGGCGGCGACATCTGCACCCGCTTTTGCCTGTGCCTTTACCCATTCCGAACCGCCCACAATATCACGGGAGGACAGAAGCAGGGCGCAGACCGCCAACTCCTTGACCGCATTGGCATTTGCACCAGGGGTGTTAAATACGACAATGCCTTCTTCCGCGCAACGGTCGAGGGGAATGTTATTGACGCCTGCACCTGCACGGGCAATCGCCAGCAGTTCCGTGGGGAAGGTATAATCATGCAACTTTGCCGAACGCACCAAAATAGCGTCTTCATTCTCAAAGCTGTCTTGCACCTCGAACTTGGCACTGTCCAGACGTTCCAAGCCCTTGGGCGAAATCTTATTCATGGTTTTGATACGAAACATGTCGGGTATCCTCCTATGTGTTGATATGGGGAACGAACTGCGTCAGTTCGCTGCGTCAAATGCCTGAATGAAAGCACAGAGCTTTTCCACACCTTCTACGGGCATTGCATTGTAGATGGAAGCACGCATGCCACCCACGTTACGGTGCCCCTTCAAGGTGGTCAAGCCCGCTGCGGTGGCTTCCTTGACAAATTTGTCGTCCAATTCGGGGGAAGCAGTACGGAAGACCACATTCATATTGGAGCGAGAGCCTTTTTCCGCAGGTGCGGTGAACAGCTTGGAAGCATCCAAAACATCATAGAGCATGTTTGCCTTCTTCTGGGCAATCTTCTGCATTTCAGCCACACCGCCGATGCCTTCCACCCAATCGCACATCAGACCGAGCATATAAATGCACCAGCAGGGAGGGGTATTATACATGGAGTCCTTATCTGCCAAGGTCTTGTAATTCATCATGGCAGGGGTGTAGGCAAATTCCTTGCCCAAGAGGTCTTCTCGCACCACGGCAATGGTCAGACCAGAGGGGGACAGGTTCTTCTGTGCGCCTGCGTAGATGATGCCGTACTTGGCAACGTCCACAGGACGGGACATGATATTGGAGGACATGTCGCAGACCAAGGGCACATTGACTTCGGGGACATAGTTCCATTCTGTGCCGTAGATGGTGTTATTGGCGCAGTAGTGGAAATATGCAGCGTCTGCGCTCAAATCCAGCTGGTCTTGCTGGGGGATATAAGTGTGATTGCGGTCGTCAGAGTTGGCGGCAATGTGAATTTCACCGTACTTCTTGGCTTCCTTCTGTGCCAGATTGGAGAAGTTCCCCGTCACGGCATAGTCAGCCTTGCCCTTATCTGCCATCAAGTTCATGGGCACCATGGCAAACTGCAAGGACGCACCACCTTGCAAGAACAAAATTTTATAGTTTTCGGGGATGTTCAAGAGGCGACGGAACTTTGCTTGGGTGTCATCAAAAATCTTCTGGAAGGTCTTCGAGCGGTGGCTCATTTCCATGACAGACATGCCAGACCCTTCATAGTTGGTCATTTCAGCAGCGGCACGGTTCAGGACTTCCAAGGGAAGCATGGAAGGTCCTGCGGAAAAATTATAGACTCGTTCTTGTACAGACATGAGTAAATACCCCTTTCATTATCCTTTATTGTATGTAGTCAAAATCTTTTCAGGATTAAAGTGAAGAAAAACATTCGTTCTCCACGCAAATACGATAATATGGTATTATAAATAGTTTCTCGCCCAGTGTCAAGAACGCTGGGAAGTGCTTTTTCATTTTTGGGGATTCGTCCAATTTTTGCCCCCTATCGTCTCCTGTTTCCGTTAGGGCAGGGAAATTTTGTCCATGCCCAAAAGAAATCGTTTTCGATATTGTAGTGTGGCATACTGCGTCACCCGATGCAAACAACGCACATCTGACATGCCACCCACGATGCCCACCAAGGGAATCCCTTGCAAAAATTTCAAATAAAGCAGGTAGCGGGACAGGGCTTCACCCGTCTCTTTCTCCTGCACGCTCTGGGGAATCTGTGCCAGCACCCCCGCTTCCAATTCCTTTTGCAGTCCCAAATCTGCGTCCACAAATGCCTGCCCCCGCAAAAGGGCGATTTCCATGATACGCAACAAAAAGACCCGCTCGGCTTCGCCCTCGGGCGTGATGCCAAAGGAGAGGGCAATTTCCCGTAAGTTGCGTACCAAGACCCCCAAAAATAGCGGAATATCGGGCAGACCTATGCCCAAGATGCCTAAAATCCCCCCCTCTATACCCGCAAACAAGAGGTGTTGTCCTCGGCTGAACAAACTGCGTTTGCCCAATCGCTGAAAATCCCCCCGTTTTTTGCTTTTCTGGGCACTCTGTGCCCGCACCTGAAATTCTGCCCGCAACAAATCTTCGTCCGAGCTTTTGGCTATCCATGCCTCCCCCTTGGAAAAGACCAGAGTAAAGGCTTTGGCAAAGGCGAGATTGAGTGTGCTTTCCAATTTGGGCGGGACTTTCCCCGCCAAGACCTGCTCCACTTTGCCCGCCTCCTCCACCAGACGACGCTTACGCAGGGCATGCAAGGACTTTTCCAGACGCTCTCGCTCTTTTTCCTGTCCGTCCATCCGATTGAACATCGCATTTCCCCCTTTTTGTTTGCTTTTTGTGATGGCATGGTGTAAGATAATGGCACTGAATCCCAACAAGAACAGGCTGTTTTGAAAGGAGACTGTTTTATGCCGTATCCCTTTGCATATTATGAAGCAAGTGCCAACTATTTGCAAGCCCAGTTACAAGAACGCAAACCCGAGGTCTTACTCATTTTGGGTTCTGGTCTGGGTGTTTTGGGCGATGTTGTCCAAGACCCCCTCATCGTACCCTATGGTGATATCCCCCATTTTGCAACCTCCACCGCTCCCGGACACAAAAGTCAATTTGTCTTCGGGATGCTGGGTGGCAAACAGGTTGCCGTCATGCAAGGTCGCTTCCACCACTACGAGGGCTATTCCTACGAGGAAACCGCCTATGCTGTGCGGGTGCTGAAATTGCTGGGGGCTTCTACCCTGCTGGTCACCAACGCCGCAGGCGGGGTCAATACAGATTTTGCTCCGGGGGAGCTGATGCTCATCACTGACCACATCAAAATCTTTTTGGAATCCCCCTTGCGGGGCAAAAATCTGGATGAATTCGGTGTCCGTTTTCCCGACTCATCTTTCCTGTACACACCCGCCCTTCAGACACTCGCCCGCCAAAAAGCCCAAGCAGAAGGGCTGTCCCTGCGGGAAGGGGTCTATATGTACTTCCCTGGCCCACAATATGAAACCCCTGCTGAAGTGCGTCTGGCACGCAGCTTGGGGGCGGATGCTGTGGGTATGTCCACCGTGCCCGAGGTCATTGTGGCGGGACACTGTGGCATGCAGGTCTTGGGCATTACGCTCATCACCAACATGGCAGCGGGCATACTCAATCAGCCCCTGACGGAAGAAGAAGTGCTCGAAGCGGGCAAAGCCGCTCGTGCGCGGTTTTCCCGCTTGGTACTCTCCATTTTGGAAGCTTTGCCCAGCGAAGCTCCGCAATAAAAAAATATCCCCCGTTTCACATGAAACAATGGAAATCAAGAATCGCAAGAATAGAATGAGGTTTTATGCAGTATTTATTTGAACACGCCACCGTATTACAGCCCCAAGGCATTTTAGAACATGCCTTTGTCGCCACCAAAAACGAGTGCATCAGCTATGTCGGTACGACTCCCCCAGAGGGTGAGTTCACACCCATTGACGCAAGGGGCAAATTGCTCATGTCTGGGCTTATCAATGCCCATACGCACATCCCTATGACCTTGCTCCGCTCCTACGGGGGCGGTTGCGATTTGCAAACATGGTTGTTCCAGTATATTTTCCCCGTCGAGGACAAACTCGATGCCAAAGCCGTCCGCATCGGCTCAGAGCTTGCCCTTGCGGAGCTCATCCGTGCAGGGGTCACCTGCATTGCTGATATGTATATGTTCTGTGACACCATTGCAGAAGCCGTGGTCAAGGCGGGCATTTCGGGCAACATCGCCCGTGGGCTGACCCTCTTTTCGGAGGACTTCTCCCCCGAAACCCACCAAGGCTTTTGCGATATGAAAGCCCTGCACGAAAGTTGGCACGGAGCAAACGGCGGGCAAATTCTGGTCGATGCCTCCATCCACGGTGAGTACACTTCCAACCACAAACTCTGGCAAGCCGTATCCGATTATGCCCAGAGATACGATTTGGGCATGCATGTCCATTTGTCCGAAACCCAAAGCGAACACGAGGCTTGTCTTGTGCGCCACGGCAAAACCCCCACACAAATCCTCAATGCCTTTGGGGTCTGGAACAGCCGAGCACTGGCGGCACATGCCGTCTGGACAACACCCGAAGACTGGGCGATTTTGCAGGAAAAAGACGTCTGTGCGGTACACAATCCCGTGTCCAATCTGAAATTGGGTTCGGGCATTGCCCCCATTGCCTCCATGCGTCAAGCAGGGGTACGGCTCGCTCTAGGCACGGACGGTGTCGCCTCCAACAACAATCACGATATGTTCGAGGAAATGAAGCTGGCTGCCCTCCTGCAAAGTGGCACAGCACACAACCCCGCCGCCACGGATGCCCTCAGCGTTCTGAACATGGCGACCTGTGATGCTGCCAAGGCACTGGGACGGCACACAGGTGTGATTGCTGAAGGCTACACCGCCGATATTATTTTATTGGATTTGGCACAGCCCCATCTGTTCCCCCAGCACAATTTGCCCGATACACTGCTCTATGCCAGCCGTGGCAGTGATGTCTGTTTCACCATGGCACGGGGTAAGATTCTCTATCAAAATGGGGTCTTCCACACGCTCGACCTTGCACAAATCCGCCACGAAGCGGAAACCTACGCCTTGCCCCTCTTGTTTGGCAAGTCTGCGCATTGATATGCCTGGGAGGATATGAATTTTGAAGTCTAGCCAAAAAAATACCTTTTTCGGCGGGGTCGCCGTCTTAGCCGTCGGCATCGCCATTGTCAAACTCATCGGGGCACTGTATAAAATCCCCATTGCGAACATCCTCGGGGACGAGGGCAACGGGCATTTCAACAATGCCTATGTCATTTACAATTTGCTTTTGATGGTCTCCACGGCAGGCTTGCCCATTGCCCTGTCCAAAACCATTTCCGAAGCCCACACGCTCGGTTGGACAAAACAAGTCCGCCGTATTTTCCGTGTCGCCCTGATTACCTTTGTGATTTTGGGTATCATTAGTTTTATTGTCATGTATGCCTTTGCCTTGCCCCTAGCGGATTTGCAGGGCGATGCACTGGCATTTGTAGCGGTGCAAGCCCTCGCTCCCGCCTGTCTCTTTGTCTGCATCATCTCCGCCTACCGTGGTTATGCCCAAGGGCACAGCAACATGGTACCCACCTCCGTTTCCCAAATCATTGAGGCGGTCGGCAAACTCATCATCGGGGTTGCCCTCGCTTGGCTGTTCATGCAACAGAGCCGTGGCACAGAAATCGCCGCAGCGGGTGCAATTTTCGGTGTCACTGCTGGGGCACTGCTTGCCTTAATTTATCTCATCATCAACCACCACCGCCATGAGGACAGAAGCCCCATCTCAGAAAATCAACAGTGTGACTCCTACGGCATGATTTTCAAACGCCTCATGGTCATTGCCATTCCCATCACCATCGGGGCTTCCGTTGTGCCCATCACCACTTGGCTCGATACCTACCAAGTCCAAAATATTCTCCGCATGGTGACGGGGGCAGAAAGTGCCGAATTTTACAAGGCAATGGCGGAAACCGACCCCGTGGTCTCCCTCTACGGGGCATATCAGAGAGCCGTGAATATTTTCAATTTGCCCTCCTCCTTTATGGTCGCCATCACCGCCTGTATCATCCCTGCCATTTCCGCTTGTTTTGCCAAACACGATGCCCGTGGTGCAAAACGCATTGCGGAATCCTCTTTGCGTGTCAGTGCCCTCATCGCCCTGCCTGCGGGCATTGGGCTGACGGTCTTGGCTGGCCCTATCATGACCCTCTTATACAGCAATACCGACCATGCCGTCACCGACCCCTGTATGGAAATTTTGGGCATTGCTTCTATTTTTGTCTGCCTGATGTTCATCTGCAATGCCATTTTGCAATCGAGCGGGCATGTGCAACTGCCCATTTTGGTCATGGCAGTGGGTTGTGTCGCCAAATTGCTCACCAATAATTTTCTGGTGCGTCAAGAGGGCATTGGCATCATTGGTGCACCTGTGGGCACACTGGTCTGTTATATTATGGTCTCCGTGCTGGAGCTGATTATCATCTACCGTGTGCTCCCCGAGCCGCCCAACTACGGCAGTATTTTTGTCAAGCCCCTCTTTGCCTCCCTGCTCATGGGCGGGGCAACTTGGGCGACCTACACCTTTGGCAAGGTCTTTTTCCTGCGTCAAGGCATTCTTGCCACCGCCGAGAGCCTGAGCTATTTGGGCAATGCCGTTCTCACCATGGCGGGCATTGGGGTCGCTGTCATTGTCTATGCCGTCTGTATTATTGTTTTCAAAGCCATTTCCCGTGAAGACTTACTGCTCATGCCCAAGGGCGAAAAAATTGCAAAGCTCCTGCGTCTGTGAGCCAGTATCACCCCAAAAAAGAAAAAAGGAAGTCCGTAAGCATGATTGATTTTACCCAAAAGGATTCTTATACCCTCGCAGACTTGCGGGAGATTGTCCGCATTTTGCGTCTGCCCGAGGGTTGCCCTTGGGACAGAGAACAGACCCACCAGAGTATCCGCCGTAATTTCCTAGAAGAAGCCTATGAAGTCGCTGAAGCGATTGATGAAAAGAACCCTGAGCACCTCTGCGAAGAACTGGGGGACGTACTTTTGCAGGTCATGTTCCACAGCCAAATTGAGGAAGAAGCGGGGGTATTCAGCCTAGATGATGTGGCGGATACCGTCAGCAAAAAACTCATTTTCCGTCACCCCCATGTTTTCGGAGATGTCGCTGTTTCGGGCACGGGCGAAGTTCTGAGCAACTGGGAAGAACTCAAACGCAAGGAAAAGGGACAGGCGACCCATGCCGATGCCGTGGAAGCCGTTGCCCGCAGTCTGCCCGCCCTTTGGCGAGCAGAAAAAGTCCAGAAAAAAGCCAAAAAAGCGGGCTTCGACTGGGACAACATTCAGGGCGCACAGGACAAGCTGGCAGAAGAACTGGAAGAACTCGCCGAGGCGATTCGAGACCAGAGCAACCCCAGAGAAGAACTGGGCGATTTGCTCTTTGCCGCCGTCAATGTCGCACGTTTTCTCGATGCTGACCCAGAGGAGACCTTGCACGAAGCGTCTGACAAATTTTCCACTCGTTTCCGTCAGGTGGAAACGCTGGCAGAAGCCCAAGGCAAACATCTAGAAGACATGACCTTGGCAGAAATGGATCTGCTTTGGGACAAGGCAAAAGCCCAGCAGTAATCCACATTCCCCAGAAAATTGAGGCATTATTGTGCCCAGTTTTCCACAATACGTCCCCGCTATGTGCAAAATAGTCGGGCACACGAAGTGTGCCCGCCCCATGATTCATCTACAAGGAGTGTTTTCCCCATGCAAGCCACCAGCACCAAACGCACCCCCCCTTTTCTCCAAGGCATGAAAGATGGGATTCCCATTGCCTTGGGGTATTTTACGGTCTCCGTTTCGCTGGGCATTGCCCTGCGTGCCGCAGGACTGAGTGCCCTGCAAGCGGGCATCATGAGTGCCACAAACATGACCTCAGCAGGCGAATTTGCCGCCACCACCGTCATTGCCGCAGGCAGTGGGTATTTCCTCATGGCGATGATGCAGCTGCTCATCAATGCCCGTTATCTGCTCATGTCCTGTGCCTTATCGCAACGACTTGACCCCCAACTTTCTCTGGGCAAACGTCTGCTTTTGGGCTTGACCGTCACCGATGAAATTTTTGCCCTCTCCATTTCCCTACCCAATGACCGCCTCGACCCGATGTATTCTCTGGGTGCTCTGGCGGTTGCCTGTCCCGGATGGACATTCGGGACGGTATTCGGTGTACTCTTGGGCGACTTTTTACCAGAACGCTTGGTCTCTGCCCTCTCCGTTGCCCTCTTTGGCATGCTCATTGCCGTCTTCATTCCCCCCACCAAAAAGAGCAAAGCCGTCCGCAACACGGTGGTCATTTCTCTCATCGTCAGTTTTGTGTTTCCCTACATTCCCCTCCTGTCCAAGATTTCAGACGGGGCAAAGCTCTTGGGACTGACCATTGTCATTTCTTTGGTGGCGGCGATACTCGCCCCCGTTGCCGACGACAAAGAGGAGGATTACTGATGCAAAACAACATCTATATTTATATTGCGGTCATGGCGATTGTGACCTACCTTGTCCGTGTCTTGCCCCTGACGCTCATCCGCAGTGAATTCAAAAGCCCCACCCTGCGCTCATTTTTATACTACGTCCCCTACGTCACGCTGGCTGTCATGACCTTCCCCGCCATCTTACATGCCACGGGGAGCATTTGGTCTGGATTGGCCGCCTTTGTGGTGGCGGTTGTGCTGGCTCTGCGCAACGTCGGGCTGATGCCTGTGGCACTGTGTACCTGCACTGCCGTTTTTTTGGTTGAGTGTTTTATCTAAGGACGGACACCCACAAGAGAAACGGACACCCGCAAGGGGTGTCCCTACGATAAACAAAGAAGGAATGATTTTTTATGTATGAAATGTATGAACACCTTGCTTCTTCTGGACAAATTGGCTCTTTACACTTGCCCAACCGTGTGGTCATGACGGCGGCAAGCTGTTCCCTTTCCGAGGTTGGAGGGAAGATGACCGAAGACATGCTCGCCTACTACGAACGCCGTGCCCAAGGGGGTGTGGGTTTGATTATCACAGAAATGGTCTGTGTCAATGAGGAGACGGGACAGCTCTTTGTGAAAGAACTCTCCGCCACCCATGACGATTGTATCGACGATTTCCGCCAGCTGGCAGAGCGTCTCCATCCTTACGGCACTAAAATTTTTGCCCAGCTCTTTCACCCAGGCAGCAACGGTGACCCCAAGCTGAACAAAAAAGGACTCGTGTCTGTTGCAGAAGCAGAGGGTAAAAAAAAGGGCAGAGCAAACGCACTGACCCCCCCCGAAATTGCAAACCTAGCAGATGATTTTGGCAAGGCGGCACTGCGGGTCAAAGAAAGTGGTTGCGACGGGGTGGAAGTCCATGCCGCCCACCACTACTTAATCCACAGCTTCCTCAGCCCTGTAACCAACCACCGTACTGATGAATTTGGGGGCAGTTTGGAAAATCGCTGTCGTTTTCTGAAGATGATTGTGGACAGCATTCGGCACTACTGCGGAAACGATTTCCCCCTGATGGTGCGGGTTTCCATCGAGGAATACATCGGCAAAGATGGCTATCACCCCGATACGGGTGTGAAAATCTGTCAGATGCTGGAATCTTGGGGTGTGGATGCCATCAATGCCACCGCCTCGGGCACAAACAGCAAACTCAGCCAGAGCATGGAGCCGATGTGCTATCCACAAGGCTGGCGCAAGCACCTCTTAAAAGCCGTGAAAAAATCCGTGTCCATTCCCGTCTGTGGTGTGACCATCATCCGTGAGCCAGCCTTTGCAGAGTCCCTGATTGCTGAGGGTTACACCGATTTTGTCGGGAGTGTCCGCGCCTTTTTGGCAGACCCTGATTGGATGCAAAAAGCCCAAACGGGACGAGAAGACGACATCCTGCGTTGCATTTCCTGTATGTCCTGTCTGGATATGCACTACAAACTGGGTCGCATCAGCTGTGCGCTGAACCCCGAAACGGGCATAGAAAGCCACTGTGTACCCCTGAGGCAAGATGGACAGGGACGGCGGGTGTTGGTCTTGGGCGGGGGCTGTGCGGGCATGCAGGCCGCCTATCTCGCCGCCCAGCGGGGTTTCTCCGTAACCCTTTTTGAAAAAACAGACCACTTGGGCGGTCAGCTCTGCTACGCCGCCGCTGCCCCCCGCAAAGAAAAAATTCTCTGGCTTTTGGACAGCCTCCAGAAACGCTGTCGAGAGGCAGGGGTGGATATTCGCTTTGGACATGCCCCCACGGTGGCAGAATTGCAGGCAGAAGCCCCCTATGCGATTTTAGATGCCACGGGTGGCATTCCCCGCATTCCTCAGGAAATGGAAGGCAATCCGCTGGTCTGTACCGCCAAAGACATTTTAGTCGGGCATGTCCAGCCCCAAGGCGAAAGCATTGTCGTGGTTGGCTCGGGTCTGACGGGTTTGGAAACGGCGGAATTGCTCTCCAGCTACAAAAAAGAAAATGCCGTTTTGGTGCTGGAAGCCTCCCAGCGTCTTGCCCCTGGTGCTTTGGGTTCAAACCGCAACGTGGTGGTGCAACAGCTCGAAACACAACAGGTCATCTTCCTCCTCAATCGCCGTTTGGTCTCCGTGGGAGAAGACCGCATTTTTCTGGAAGACAGCGAAACAGGGGAGGCCTTTGTCTATCCCTGCGACCGTGTGGTTTTGGCCATCGGCACAGTGGCAGAGCATCCCTATCAAGATGCACTTGTCAGCATCTGCGACAAGGTCTTGACGCTGGGTGACAGCCAAACAGTCGGAAAAATTTGGCATGCCATGCACAGTGCCTACGATGCCGTTGTATCTCTCTAAAAAATGGAAACGCCCCCCGTGCCTTCGGCACGGGGGGCTATATGTTTTTTCTCCATCCCTTGCACGGGACAGCTAAAAGTGAATGGGGGGTGTGGACATGGCAAGCTATGTCCCTACTGGATTTAATAGGGGAAGGGCAAACTGCCATAACCACGCTGGGCTTGTTCTTGCTGTTGTTTTGCTTGGGCTTCTTGTTGGCGTTTTGCCACATAGTCATTGAGGATTTTGCTGCTCTTGGCGTTTTCTTCGCCCAAGGTCACAGAAATTTCTAAGGTTTCGCCGTTGCGGAAAATCGCAAAGGGCACACTGTCGCCTGCTTTGTAAGCGTCTACAGCGTCAATCAGGCTTTTGGTATCCGTGATGGGGGTATCTCCTACAGTTGTGATGATATCGCCCTCCTGCAAGCCCGCTTTTGCGGCTGCCAAGTCGGGGGCAATATAGAGCAAACCTGCGCCTGCGGGGATGCCATAGGCTTGCACGCTGGACGAAACGTCTTGGATGAAAATCCCCAGATAGGGCTTCCCCGTCACGTAACCCTGTTCCAAAATATCGGCTATCATATCTTTGACATTGCTCATGGGAATGGCAAAGCCCAGACCCTCTATGGCAGCCTGCGAGGGGTTGCCGTTGTTGCCCGAGTATTTAGCGGTCACGATGCCGACGACTTCCCCATAGAGGTTGAACAGTGCCCCACCGCTGTTGCCTGAGTTGATGGTGGTATTGGTCTGTATCATTTTCAAAGTCTTGTCTGCGGAAACCGTAATGGGACGTTCCAGAGCGGAAACCACACCATCAGAGAGGGAAAAGGTCAATTCACCCAAGGGGTTGCCGATGGTCAAGACCGTTTCACCCACATACATTTGCTCAGAATCGCCCAAGACAACAGGCTTCAAACCTTGGGCTTCGATTTTAATCACGGCGATGTCGTTGTATTCATCCCCGCCGATATACTGGGCTGTATGGGCTTGCCCATCCACAAAGGTGACTTTGATGTTGCTGGCATCCTTGACCACATGGTAATTGGTCAAAATATAGCCGTCTTCTGTGATGACAAAACCAGAACCCGCCGCCGCACTTTGGACAGGCAGACCGAAATAGTTTGTGGTCACGATATCCACACTGATGCCCACGGTGGAATCCACATAGTTTGCGTAGACTTCGGGCACGGTCATTTCTTGGCGGGTGTCTTTGGCAATGGTCGAGAGCGTCACGGGGGTTCGCTCGCCCACCTGCACGGCGGTACTGCTAGAGCCACCCATCATATGGGAGACACCACCGCCCACGAGACCGCCGACCAGCGCACAGCTCAGGCACAGTGCCAGCACCTTTTTGGAAAAACCGCCACTGTTGTGCTTGGATTGCACTTCTTCCAATTCCGGATAGTCTTGGGGGGCTTTTTGCGTTTGGGGTGGGCGCATCCACTCAGGTGGCTCGCCCTGTGTTTGATTGTTTTGATTATGATTGAATGGGTAATCCATCTTGCTACCTCCTGTGTGGTCTCTGCCTTCTTTTCTTGTATTCTATGTCAACATCATAGCAAGTATTTATGAAGAAACTTTGAAGTCTTTCCAAATTCTTTTTGAACATTCGAGGGACTGGGGACGATGTGGGCATCGTCCCCTACATCAAACTATGCCCAGCTGGACGCAGAAACAGGGGCGGAATGTTCCGCCCCTGCTGGGTTTTTGTGTTTAGTATGCCACACCCCAATAAATCATGGTCTTTGCGGTCTTGCCACAGATGGGGCAAACATCCCCCAAGTGTTCTTGGGCAAAGGGCATACAACGGGAGCTCATGCCCGCTTCTTCCTTCATCTTCAGTTCGCAATCCAAGTCGCCACACCACATGGTCTTGATGAAGCCACCGTGTTCTTCCTGAAGCTTCTTGGCTTCTTCCAGAGAGTGGGCTGCGTAGGTGTGCTGTTCCAAGTTTTCCTTTGCCTTTTGGAACATGCTCTCATGAATAGCATCCAAGGTCTTTGCCACGGTTGCTTCCAAATCAGCCAGCGCGACAAACAGCTTTTCGCCATTGTCACGGCGCACCAAGACGCACTGTTCTTTTTCAATGTCCTTAGGCCCAATTTCCAAACGCAAGGGTACACCCTTCATTTCGTATTCGGCAAACTTCCAGCCAGGGGACTGGTCGGAAACATCGGACTTCACACGGAAACCAGCCGTATTCAGGCGGTCAACCAAGGCAGTTGCAGCATCAATGACACCAGCCTTATGCTGGGCAATGGGAATGACCATGACCTGCGTGGGGGCAATGCGGGGGGGCAATTTTAAACCGCTGTTGTCGCCGTGGGTCATGATGACCCCGCCGATGATACGGGTGGAAACCCCCCAAGAGGTCTGGTGGGGATAGCTCTGCTGGTTGTTCTTATCGGTGAAAGTGATGTCAAAGGCACGGGCGAAGCCGTCGCCAAAGTAATGGCTCGTGCCAGACTGCAATGCCTTGCGGTCGTGCATCATACACTCAATGGTGTAAGTGTCTTCTGCGCCAGAGAACTTTTCCTTATCGGTCTTGCGTCCCTTGACCACAGGCATCGCCAAGACGTTTTCGCAGAAGTCTGCGTAGATATTCAACATGCGGTGGGTTTCTTCCACGGCTTCTTCAGGGGTAGCGTGCATGGTGTGCCCTTCTTGCCAGAGGAATTCACGGTGACGCAGGAAGGGGCGGGAGGTCTTTTCCCAACGCAAGACGGAACACCACTGGTTATACAGCATGGGCAGGTTGCGCCAAGACTGGATGATGTTGGAGTACAATTCACAGAACAGGGTTTCCGAGGTGGGACGGATGCAGAGGGGTTCTTCCAATTCTTCCCCACCGCCACGAGTGACCCAAGCACATTCGGGGGCGAAGCCCTCGACATGGTCTTTTTCCTTTTGCAAGAGGGATTCGGGAATCAGCATGGGCAGGTAGACATTTTCGTGACCCGTTCTCTTAAATTCTGCATCCAAGCCCTTTTGGATGTTTTCCCAGATGGCATAGCCCAAGGGACGCAAAATGAACATGCCCTTGACACCAGAATAGTCAATCAGTTCTGCCTTTTTGCACACGTCGGTATACCATTGTGCAAAGTCCTGTTCCATATCGGTAATTTGTTCTACTTTTTTCTTATCGTTTGCCATGAGGCTCTCAATCCTTTTTGATAAATTTTTACAACCCCGCAGGGTGAGGGTCAATTGGCGGAGTGATTTGTGACGCACCTCGCCTGTCAATCCGCATTATTGTAGGTGTTTTTTGGGAAAAAGTCAAGGGTTCAGCCTTTTTGTTCCTGCAGATAGGGTTGCAGGCACATGAGCAAATCTATTTTATTGCCCACCTCGAATTTTTTATAAATATTGGCAATATGCGTGCGGACGGTGTAAATACTGATGTGCAGTTCTTCGGCGATTTGCTCGTTTTTCATGCCCGTGGTCAGGAAAAAGGCAATGCGTCTCTCCTGCTGGGTCAGGGTATTGTAGGGGTGTCCCATATTTTGGGGCAGTTCTTTCAGTTTACTGCTGAATGCCAAGACATGCCATGTCTGGATTGCCCCGCTCGCATTGCTGGAGAGAAAGGAGCTGTGGTAAAAGGTCAATTCGCCACTGGCAGAGGAAAGGGTTAGGCTGTTGTTGTGCAGACCGCCCCCGCCTGGGAAGGTCAATTTTTCGCTGATTTCGTTGACCATGGTTTGTACTTCTCTGTATTGCTCCTCACCTTGGTAATTGCTCCGCAGGAAATGGCTCTGGTTGTTGCGGAACTGTTCCCAGAAAATTTTTCCGATTTCTTTTGCCATGGGGTTCGCCTGTACCACGGTCAGCTCCTGATTCAAAATGACTGCCCCCAATTTCATATCTTGGAAAAAGAGGTGGAAACCGTCGAGCAATTTTGCTTCCCCGCTCTGGTTCAAAAAAGTCAGGTAATTGACCTCAATGAGATGGGCGAGGTATTGCAAGAGGGCACGTTCTTCTTCGTCAAAGGGCTTTTCATGCACGGAACGCAAGAGGGCAATGGATGCGATGACCCGCTCACCCGAGTAGAGGTAAAGGCAAGCTTGGTAGCACATGTCAATGGCGGTCATATGTATCCCAAAGGGGCTTTTTTCATAATCAGAAAAACTCATGACGTCTTCGGTGAAGACCACACGCTTTTTCTTCAGGTGCATGGGGAGACGGGAATAGTGGAAAATGTCGTCCTTATATATATGGTCTTTGTAGTCGTACATAGGGCCATAGCTGATGCCATAGGTGATGTAGTTGCTCAGGACGGTGGCACGCTTGGTCGAACCGTGCAAACCCACCAGAGAACAGCTGTGGGGAAAGAAAATACTGCGGTGAAATCCAAAATGTTTATCCAAAAGTGCCAACACTTTTTTGGGGAAATTTTCGCCCTCTTGGGCGATATCTAGGGCAAAGGCGAGGGCTGCTTCTCGCCACTGTTCAGGAATGTTGCTCATATACTCTCGTGTGCCTCCTGTACATTCGGACTTTGCCCGAATTATCTCTTTTTTATTGTACAGGCTTCTGGGAAAAAGACAAGTGTTTTTTCCAAAGTCGGGCACTTCGTGGACTGAAAAATCCCAGTGTTTTTCATATTTTGTCCCGATTTGGGCAAACGTGGCAAAATCCGTCATTTTTCCACACGCTAGGTTCTTGACAGACGTTGAAACTGGTGTATAATGGTGGGGTATGTTTATAAAAACGATGTTTTCTTCGTTTTTTGTCTCAAAATCAAAAAATACATGCAATCATGCAATACAGGAGGACGTTTTAATATGTCTAGAGAAGTTGTTATTGTCAGCGCATGCCGTACCGCTATCGGCAAGATGTCTGGCCAGTACAAAGATGTGACTGCTCGTAACCTCGCCATCACCGCAGGTAAGGAAGCTGTCGCTCGTGCAGGTATCGACCCCCTCATCATCGACGAAATCGTCATGGGTGAAGTTCTGGCTGGTATGCAGGGTTCTCTGCCCGCTTGTCAGGTCGCAGCTCGCATCGGTCTGGGCGACCACATCGGTGGCGTCACCGTCAACCAGAACTGTGCATCTGGTATGCGTGCTCTGGAAATCGCTTGCGACCACATCATGCTGGGCAAGACCGACATCGGTCTGGTTGTCGGTGTGGAAAGCATGACTGGTGCTCCCTACATGCTGGAAAAGGCTCGTCTGGGCTACCGCATGGGCGAATCTTCCATCTATGACTCCATGATTCACGATGCTCTGTTCGACGAACTGACCCCCGGTCACATGGGCATCACCGCTGAAAACGTCGCTGAAAAGTACGGCATCACCCGTGAAGAATGCGACACTCTGGCTGTTATGAGCCATAACCGTGCTTGTGCTGCCATCGACGCTGGCAAGTTCGAGGAAGAAATCGTTCCCGTTGTCGTCAAGACCAAGAAGGGCGAAACTGTCATCAAGACCGACGAACACCCCATCCGTGGCTGTTCCATGGAAACTCTGGCTAAGCTGAAGCCCGCATTCAAGAAGGACGGCGTGGTGACTGCTGCAAACGCTTCTGGTGTCAACGACGCAGCTGCTGGTATGATTGTCATGTCCGCTGAAAAGGCAAAGGAACTGGGTCTGAAGCCCATTGCTAAGGTTCTGCACCTGTGCAGTGCAGGCGTTCCCGCTCGTCTGATGGGTCTGGGTCCTGCTCGTGCTATCCCCAAGGCTCTGAAGGCTGCTAATGTTGCTTTCGACGCTGTTGACTACTGGGAAATCAACGAAGCTTTCGCAGCACAGTTCCTGGGTGCTGGTCGCATGCTGAAGGAAGACTATGGCATGGAACTGGACATGAGCAAGGTCAACCGCAACGGTTCCGGCATCTCTCTGGGGCACCCCATTGGCTGTACTGGTCTGCGTGTTGTTGTCTCCCTGCTGCACGAAATGAAGCGTGAAGGTCATAAGATTGGTGGCGCTTCCATGTGTGTCGGCGGTGGCCCCGCTATGTGTGGTCTGTTCAGCATGGATGTCTAATCCAACTGGAGTATCATAAGGCATTGTTTCGCCCCGACGGCTTCGCCGTCGGGGCGTTTTTTATCGAAGATAAAAAACGCCTTCCGTCCTATGGAAAAACAACAGTTCATCTTGGATGCTTCCCCATAGATGCTTTACAGTAAGGCGCGAAGATTGACACTCAGGCATACATGGATTATAATAGACAAAACATCGCCAAAGGCTATTTTTCTCACAGAGGAGGCGTGTCATGGAACTCCATGCCCACCGCATTGTCATTAAGCTCGGTACATCCACCCTCACCCACCCCTCGGGGCTTTTGAATATTCGCCGTATCCACACCCTTTGCGAGGTGCTCAGCGACCTCAAAAACGCTGGCAACGAAATCATTTTGGTTTCCTCTGGGGCTATCGCCATGGGCGTGGGCAAGCTCGCCCTCTCCGAACGTCCTGCCGACATTCCCTCCAAGCAGGCCGCCGCCGCTGTGGGACAATGTGAACTCATGTACACCTATGACCAGTGTTTTTCCGCCTATCACCACACCGTTGCCCAGCTCTTGCTGACAGGCTCGGATTTGGAACACCCCGAACGCTTCGCCAATTTCCAAAACACCATGCAACGGCTTTTGGCACTCGGTGCACTGCCCATCATCAATGAAAACGACACCATCGCCACCGAAGAAATTGTCATTGGCGATAACGACACCCTCGCCGCCATCGTTGCAGTCAGTATCCAAGCCGATTTACTGATACTGCTCTCCGATATAGATGGACTTTACACAGAAGACCCCCACAACAACCCCAACGCTACCTTGATTCGTGATGTCTATGACCTGACCCCAGAAATACTCTCCACCGCAGGGGGGGCGGGTTCGGCTTTTGGTACGGGCGGTATGTCCACCAAAATGCAGGCAGCGCGCCTCTGTATGGAGGCGGGTTGCGACATGATTATCGCCAACGGGGCTTTTCCCAATAGTCTCTACGACATTGCGGAAGGCAAAAGCGTGGGCAGTAAATTCTGGGGCAAGAAAAAAGAGGAGGCTATTTTATGAGCATCAAAAGCACACAGGATATTTTACAAGAGGCGCAAACCCACAAGTATTTACTCGGTGAATTGTCTGGCTCGACCAAAAATCAGGTTCTCATGACCATGGCAGATTGTCTCTTGCAACACCAAGCGGACATTCTGGAACAAAACCAGCTCGACGTGGACGCCGCTCGTGACAGCATCTCCCCCGTCATGATTGACCGCTTGCAACTGAACAAAGAACGTATTTTGGGCATGTCCAATGCCATCCGTGCCGTCGCTGCCCTGCCCGACCCCATCGGTCGTATTCTGGGCAGCCACTCCCTCGCCAATGGTCTTCTCGTCAAAAAGTGCGCCGTGCCTCTGGGTGTCATTGCCATCATCTACGAAAGCCGTCCCAACGTCACCTCCGATGCTGCCACCCTCTCCTTCAAGAGCGGAAACGTCTGCATCCTGCGTGGTGGTAAGGAATCTTACCGTTCCAACCGCGCCATTGTCAATGCCCTGCACGATGCCCTGCGCCGTCATGACCTGCCCGAAACCCTCATTTCCCTCATCGAAGACACCACCCGCCAGAGTGCAAAAGAACTCATGCACGCTGTCGGTCTGGTCGATATGCTCATCCCCCGTGGCGGGGATTCCCTGATTCGCACCTGTGTCGAAGAAGCAAAAGTACCTTGTATCCACACGGGCACGGGCATTTGCCACACCTATGTCGACCAAGGTGCAAAGACCGATAAGGCAATGGCCATCTTGGAAAATGAAAAACTGAGCCGTCCTTCCGTCTGCAACGCCATGGAAGTCTGTCTGGTTCACGCAGCAGAAGCAGAAACCATCCTGCCCCGTATCCACAAGGCGATGGTGAGCGACCGTCTGGCAGCAGGCTTGACCCCCGTAGAACTGCGCCTCGACCCCAAGGCAGCCGCCATCATCGAGGGCACACCTGCCACCGAAGCCGATTTTAACACCGAATTTTTGGATTACATCTTGGCGATTAAGGTTGTTGAGGATATCCGTGAGGCCATTGACCACATCAACCACCACTCCACAGGGCACAGCGAAGCCATTTTGACTGAAGTACCTGAGCATGCTTCCCTGTTCTCCCGCATGGTGGACAGTGCTGCGGTTTACGTCAACGCTTCCACCCGCTTTACGGATGGTGGCGAATTTGGGCTGGGTTGCGAAATGGGCATTTCTACCCAGAAGCTCCATGCCAGAGGTCCTATGGGTCTGGAGGAACTGACCGCTTACAAGTACGTCATCCGTGGCGAAGGTCAAATCAGATAATATCTCGCATGTATGCAACAGAGGAGGGCGGTCGCTTTGCGAC